>CAVEKJ010000063.1:0-1246 GCA_963616205.1 Prevotella sp. | reverse complement strand
ACTCTGGAAAGTCCGTTCGGAGTCTTTGAAACAAAAATTTTTTCCTATAAGAAGCAGAAGATTGAAGAAAAAAAGTATACGAAATGGCTTGATTATGATAAAATAAACATTAGTCCATGCGTTCGGACCAGAAGACAGGGAGATTATCTTACGGTGAACCGTGAAGGCGGAAGAAAGAAACTGAACCGGATCTTTATTGACGAGAAGATCCCGGCAGAACTTCGGGATCAGATCCCGGTGGTGGCATCAGGATCGGAGATACTCTGGATCCCGGGAGGACGGATGAACGAAAAGTATAAGATCACTTCCACTACAGGGAAAGTGTTGGAATTACATTACCAAGGAGGAATTTTAGCATGAGCGAAAAAATCAGGGTTTTACTCAGTGAAGAAGAGGTAGATGCCCGTATCCAGGAAGTTGCAGATGTGATCAACAAAGACTATGAAGGAAAAGAAGTACACATGATCTGTGTTCTGAAAGGCGGCGTTTTTTTTATGTGTGAGCTTGCCAAGAGGATCACACGTCCGGTAACACTGGATTTCATGTCTGTGTCCAGTTATGGTGATGATACGAAGTCCAGCGGTGTTGTAAAGATCGTCAAGGATCTGGATCAGCCTCTGGAGGGGAAAGATGTTCTGATCGTAGAGGATATCATTGATTCCGGAAGGACTTTAAGCTATCTGCTGCGTATCCTGAAGGGAAGACATCCTGCCAGCATCAGACTCTGTACGCTTCTTGACAAACCGGAGAGACGTGTGACAGATGTGGAAGTAGATTACTGCTGCTTCAATATTCCGGATGAGTTTGTGGTAGGTTATGGGCTTGATTACGCCCAGAAATACAGAAACCTTCCTTACATCGGAGTAGTGGAGCAGGAGGACTGAAAGGAGATTTAACCAAGTGAGCAAGCATTCAGGTAAGATAGGCCTGTACCTTCTGCTTATTGTGGCACTGATTGCAGGATATCTGTATCTTAATGACCAGGTATCTACCCAGGGCAGCTACACAATGAGCCAGCTGGAAAAGGCTCTGGAAGAAGACAAAGTGACGGATGCGGTGATCCACCAGAACAGAGAAGTGCCCACCGGTTATGTAACAGCAAACATTGTTTCAGACGGTCAGAAGACAGTCTACGTGACCGATGTAAAAGAAGCAGAAGAGCTTCTTGAAAAATATGACATCGATCCTACGATCCGCAATGTGCCGCGGGACAGCTCCATGGTCGGGACTGTGCTCCCGGTGGTAC
>CAVEKJ010000062.1:2968-8676 GCA_963616205.1 Prevotella sp. | reverse complement strand
GGTAAAAGGATCTCTCAATACCTTCCTCAATGCCATGACCTACCCGGACAAAACCTGCTACCCGGTAGCCAGCTGCAATGACCGGGATTTCCAGAATCTGATGCATGTATATCTGGATGCGGTGTTCTATCCGAATATTTACAAAAAAGAGGAGATCTTCCGCCAGGAAGGATGGAACTATCACCTGGAACAGAAAGAGGGACCGCTGAAATACAATGGTGTTGTTTACAATGAGATGAAAGGTGCCTTTTCCTCACCGGATGATGTTCTGGAACGTGAGATCATGAACTCCCTGTTCCCGGATACAACCTATGGCTGTGAGTCCGGCGGAGATCCTGTAAATATCCCGGATCTCAGTTACGAGGAATTCCTGGATTTCCACAGACAGTATTATCATCCGTCCAACAGTTTTATCTATCTCTATGGAAACATGGATATGGAGGAAAAACTGGAATTTATTGACAGCCACTATCTGTCCGCCTTTGATGCACTTTCCATTGATTCCGAGATCAAAGATCAGGAAGCTTTTGCTCAGGTAAAAGATATCCAGAAGAACTATCCGGTATCAGAGGATGAGGGAGAGGAAGATAATACCTATCTTTCCTACAATATGGTTGTGGGCGAGGCAGCAGATATCAACTTAAGCCTTGCTTTCGAAGTTCTGGATTATGCTCTCTTAAGCGCACCGGGTGCACCGCTGAAACAGGCACTTCTGGATGCAAAGATCGGCAAGGATATCTACGGCTCTTTTGAGGATGGCATCAAACAGACCTATTTCTCCATCGTGGCAAAGGGAGCTAACTTAAGCCAGAAAGAGGAATTTGTAAAAGTGATCCGTGACACCCTCACAAAGATCGCAGAGGAAGGCATTGACAAAAAGGCAGTAACAGCCGGAATCAATTACTATGAGTTCCGTTTCCGTGAGGCAGATTTCTCATCCTATCCAAAGGGACTGATGTATGGCCTGGATATTTTAAGCTGCTGGCTTTATGATGACACGAAGCCGTTCTGTGAAGTACAGCTTCTGGAAGGCTTTGCATTCCTCAAAAAAGCCCTGGAAGAGGGATATTTCGAGGAACTGATCCGGAAATATCTTCTGGACAATACCCATGGCGCGATTCTTTCCCTGGTACCGGAAAAGGGCCTTGCGGCAAAGAGAGATAAAGAACTTGAGGAAAAACTGGAGGCTTACAGAAAGAGCCTTTCTGATGAAGAGCTTACCCGGATGGTAGAGCGCACCAAAGCTCTGGAAGCTTATCAGGAATCCGAGGAAGATCCGGAAGCACTGACCTGTATCCCGATGCTTTCCAGAGAAGATATCAAAAAAGAGATCACAGGTCTGACAAATGAGGAGCACTTTGTGGATGACAGCCTGTTCCTGTACCATGATGTGTGCACCAATGGAATCGGCTATGCAGATCTTCTTTTTGAAATCCATGATTTTGATGTGAATACTGTCCGTTATCTGGGACTTTTAAAATCTGTGATTGGAGCAGTGGATACAGAGAACTACAGTTATGGTGAGCTGTTTAATGAGGTGAATGCAAGAACCGGCGGTATTTCCTATGGAATCGAAGTTTTTGATGATGCACAGGATACCGATGCATTCCGTGCCATGTTTGCCGTAAGAGGAAAGGCTTTGTATCCGGAGATGGATTTCATGTTCTCCATGATCCGTGAGGTACTGACTACATCCAAACTTGAAGATACCAAACGTCTCTATGAGATCATTGCCAGAGTGAAGTCCAGAGCACAGGCCAACCTTGTAAGTGCAGGACACTCCACAGCCGTTCTCCGTGGTGCTTCCTATGCATCTCCGATGGCTGCGTTCCAGGATGAGATGGCAGGAATCGGATATTATCAGTTTATCGAAAAACTGGAGAAAGATTTTGACAGCTGCAAGGACGAGATCGTAAAAAATCTCCGCAAAGTGATGGAAGAGGTTCTCCGTCCGGAGAATTTCTGTGTAAGCTATACCGGAGAGAGAACATCCCTGGGTGCGGTGAAAGCACAGGCTGCCGAAATTAAGAAAGTCCTGTTTAATGGACAGAAACCGGAGTCCGTGAAACAGGCCCCATGCGTAAAGAAGAACGAAGCATTCAAGACTTCTGGTCAGGTTCAGTATGTGGCTCAGAATGGAAACTTCCTCAAAAAAGGCCTGGAATATACAGGTGCACTGGAAATCCTGAAAGTGATCTTAAGTTACGATTATCTCTGGATCAACATCCGTGTAAAGGGCGGCGCATATGGTTGCATGAGCGGGTTTAAGAGAAACGGAGAAAGCTTCCTGGTATCCTACCGTGACCCGCATCTTAAGAGAACCCTGGAAGTATATCAGGGCGTACCGGCTTATATCCGTGCTTTTGAGGCGGACGAACGTGAGATGACCAAATATATCATCGGAACTATCAGCAACAAAGATGTGCCGAGAACCCCGCAGATGCAGGGAAGTATTTCCAAAGCTGCATATTTCTCCAATGTTACAGAGGAGATGCTTCAGAAAGAAAGAGATCAGATCCTTGGAGCACAGAAAGAGGATATCCAGGCACTGGCTGCCCTTGTGGAAGCCATACTTTCTGATGAGCAGATTTGCGTGGTGGGTAGTGAGACAGCTATCGAGAAAGCAGAAGATATGTTTATGGAAGTGAAACCGCTGATCAGCTGTTAAAGGATAAAATCTGCTGTCCGTTAAATAGGACAGCAGATCATCATAGAATTATGAGAGGATAAAGAATGGATAACAATTTTAAATCAGGTTTTGTTGCGATCATCGGAAGACCCAACGTTGGAAAATCCACACTGATGAACCATCTCATCGGCCAGAAGATCGCCATCACCTCAAACAAACCACAGACAACCAGAAACAAGATCCAGACGGTGTATACCTGTGATCAGGGCCAGATCGTATTTCTGGATACACCAGGTATCCACAAGGCAAAAAACAAGCTTGGGGAATACATGGTACAGGTTGCGGAGCGAACCCTGAAAGAAGTAGATGCCATCATGTGGCTGGTGGAGCCGTCCACTTTTGTAGGAGCAGGAGAGCGTCACATTGCCGAGCAGCTTCAAAAGGTAGGCGTGCCGGTGATCCTGATCATCAACAAGATCGATACCGTAAAGAAAGAAGAACTTCTTCCTGCAATCGATACCTATCGTAAGATCTGCGATTTCGCGGAGATTATTCCGTGTTCTGCCCTCCGTGGAAAAAATACCCAGGATATCATCCCGAGCATTTTTAAATATCTTCCATACGGACCGATGTTCTACGATGAGGACACAGTCACAGACCAGCCTCAGCGCCAGATCGCCGCAGAGATCATCCGTGAGAAAGCACTGCACGCTCTGGATGAGGAGATCCCACATGGAATCGCCGTTGCCATCGACCGGATGAAAAAGCGTCCGGGAAGAAGCAACATCATCGATATTGATGCTACCATCATCTGCGAGCGTAGTTCCCATAAGGGCATCATCATCGGAAAACAGGGCTCCATGCTGAAAAAGATCGGAAGCAATGCCCGTTATGAGCTGGAGCGCATGCTGGAAGCAAAGGTAAACTTAAAGCTCTGGGTCAAGGTGACAAAGAACTGGAGAGACAGTGATTTCCTGATCAAGAACTTTGGATACGACAAGAAAGAAATCTGAAAATGAGTGATCTGATTACCGTACAGGGAGTGGTGCTTTCTGCCATGCCGGTAGGCGATTATGACAAGCGGATCGTTCTTCTCACAAGAGAGAGGGGAAAGATCTCCGCCTTTGCCAAGGGTGCAAGACGGCAGAACAGTCCGTTTATGGCAGCAGCCAACCCGTTTGTATTCGGAAGTTTTACCCTCTATGAGGGAAGGACAAGTTATAATCTCAACCAGGTCAGTGTACAGCATCATTTTGTGGAGCTGGCTACCCAGCAGCCGGGGGTTTACTATGGGTATTATTTCCTGGAACTGGCGGACTATTTTGGCAAAGAGGGGACGGATGAGAAGGAGATGATGAATCTTCTCTATGTGACCATCAAAGCCATTTTGAATCCTCATATCGAGGACCGGCTGGTGCGCTGTATCTATGAACTTCGCACTATGGTGATCCAGGGTATCATGCCGCAGCTGTTTCAGTGTGCGGACTGTGGAAGAGACCTTACGGAAGAAGAAACTGGAGAACTTTTTTTCTCCCAGGATGAGCACGGGATCCTTTGTGCGGACTGCAGCCGGAGGGCCATGGACCGGAAACGGATCTCAGAAGCTGCCCTGTATGCCATGCGCTACATAGCTGTGTCCCCTTTATCCAAACTGTATACGTTTACAGTTCGCCCAGATGTACTGCGGGAACTGGAACGTCATATTTACCGGTATACAGAGCTGAATACGGACAAACGGTTTAAAAGCCTGGAGATCCTGGAAATGATGAGATAAATCCTTGAAAAATCAGAGGGATACTAGTATAATAAGACCAAAAAATGTAAAAAAGCAGCTTTTTCCGGAGTTTTCCGGACCGCATTCTGCGGAAGGGCTGCAAGTCAAGAGGAGAGAAATCATGGAAAAAACAATGGAAAAGATCGTAGCTCTTGCAAAAGCCAGAGGCTTTGTTTATCCAGGTTCCGAGATCTACGGCGGCCTGGCAAACACATGGGATTACGGAAATCTCGGCGTAGAGCTTAAAAATAACGTAAAACGTGCATGGTGGCAGAAATTCGTACAGGAGTCCCCGTACAACGTAGGTGTTGACTGTGCGATCCTTATGAACCCACAGACATGGATCGCTTCCGGACATCTCGGTGGATTCTCCGATCCTCTTATGGACTGTAAAGAGTGCCATGAGCGTTTTCGTGCAGACAAGCTCATCGAGGATTTCTGTGCAGAGCACGACATTGCCATTGAGGGAAGCGTGGATGCATGGTCCCAGGAGAAGATGATGGACTTCATCAAAGAGCATGAAGTAGGATGCCCGAGCTGCGGCAAACACAACTTCACAGATATCCGTCAGTTCAACCTGATGTTCAAAACATTCCAGGGTGTTACCGAGGATGCCAAGAACACTGTATATTTAAGACCTGAAACAGCACAGGGTATTTTCGTAAACTTCAAGAACGTACAGAGAACATCCCGTAAGAAGATCCCGTTTGGTATCGGCCAGATCGGTAAATCTTTCCGTAATGAGATCACACCGGGTAACTTCACATTCCGTACCCGTGAGTTCGAGCAGATGGAGCTTGAGTTCTTCTGCGAGCCGGATACAGACCTTGAGTGGTTTGCATACTGGAAGAAGTTCTGCCTTGACTGGCTGAGCTCTCTTGGACTTAAGGATGACGAGGTTCGTTATCGTGACCATGATAAAGAAGAGCTGAGCTTCTACAGCAAGGCTACCACAGACGTAGAGTTCCTGTTCCCGTTCGGATGGGGCGAGCTGTGGGGAATCGCTGACAGAACCGATTATGACCTGACACAGCATCAGAATGTATCCGGTCAGGATCTCACATACTTCGACGATGAGAAGAAACAGAAATACATTCCATACGTTATCGAGCCGTCCCTTGGTGCAGACCGTATGGTTCTTGCATTCCTTTGCAGCGCATACGATGAGGAAGTTCTGGATGCGGAGAAGAACGATGTTCGTACAGTCCTTCATTTCCATCCGGTACTTGCACCGGTTAAGATCGGTGTGCTTCCGCTTTCCAAGAAGCTGAACGAGGGTGCTGAGAAAATTTATCAGCAGCTTTC
>CAVEKJ010000062.1:0-2958 GCA_963616205.1 Prevotella sp. | reverse complement strand
GAAATACAACTGCGAGTACGATGACCGTGGAAACATCGGTAAACGTTACCGCAGACAGGATGAGATCGGTACTCCGTTCTGTATCACTTATGACTTTGAGTCTGAGAACGATGGTGCAGTTACTGTCCGTGACCGTGACACTATGGAACAGGTACGTGTGAAGATCGATGAGCTTGATGCATACTTTGCTGATAAGTTTACATTCTAAGTGAAATGTTCTAAATGGAATAAAACATTCTGTCCTATGTGATGCATGGGCAGATGGCAGGAAGGCGCTTCCGGTTGTTATCATACCGGGAGCGCTTTTTTTCGGAATAATGTCATTTTTTCGGGAAGATTTTTGATAAAACGAACATTGTAATCGTTTCGCTTTTACGTTATCCTAAACACAGAACTGTGTCCTTAAGATGCAGAAAAATGGGTATTGCAAAATACGATCAGAACTACAAAAGGAGGGCTCGCTTATGGGAATCATCTACTGCGAGAAAGACAGAACATTTACATTACAGACAAAAGAGACTACATACCAGATGCAGGTGGATCAGTACGGTTTTCTTCTCCATCTTTATTACGGCAAAAAAGCAGAAGGCTGCATGGATTATCTTCTGACCTATTATGACAGAGGCTTTTCCGGAAACCCCTATGATGCAGGAACCAACAGAACCTATTCCATGGATGCCCTTCCACAGGAATTTTCCTGCTATGGAAACGGAGACTTCCGCAGTGCATCCCTGATGCTGGAGAACGGCGACGGAAGTATGAGCTGCGATATGCGTTACAAGAGCCATACCATCCGTGATGGCAAATACAGCCTTCCGGGACTTCCGGCTGTTTATGCGGATAATGATGAGGCGCAGACACTGGAGATCGTTCTGGAAGATCCGGCTACCGGAGTGGAGGCTATGCTTCTTTATGGTGTGCTTCCGGAACTGGATATCATTACAAGAAGTGTCTATATCCGCAACCAGAGCAGCGAGAAGATCTATGTGAACAAGGTAATGTCCGCAGAACTGGATTTCCTGTATGGAGATTATGACCTGCTTACCTTCTACGGAAGACATGCCATGGAGCGCAACATGCAGAGAGTTCCGGTGGCACACGGAAGCCAGATGATCGGCAGTGTCCGCGGTACATCCAGCCATCAGTACAATCCGATGATGATCCTGGCTGAAAAAGACACCACAGAGGACAACGGTGGCTGCTACGCAATGTCCTTTGTATACAGCGGAAACTTCCAGGGTGAGGCTCTGAAAGACCAGTACAATCAGACAAGAATGCTCCTTGGTGTACAGGAAGCCTGCTTCCGTTATCCGCTGGAAACAGGAGAAACCTTCTATGCTCCGGAAGTGATCTTAAGCTATACAGATAAGGGAATGAACCGTCTTTCCCAGAACCTGCACAGCTGCATCCGCCATCATATCTGCCGTGGCAAATATAAAACAGAGGTGCGTCCGGTCCTGGTAAACAGCTGGGAGGCTGCATACTTTGACTTTACGGGAGAGACGTTATACAATCTGGCAAAAGAAGCAAAGAGCCTTGGCATTGATATGCTGGTCCTGGATGATGGCTGGTTCGGAAAACGTGACGACGACAACAGCGGTCTTGGTGACTGGTATGTCAACGAGAAGAAACTGGGAGAAACCCTCGGCGGCCTTGTAAAGAGAGTCAATGACCTTGGTGTGAAATTCGGTATCTGGATCGAGCCGGAGATGATTTCCGAGGACAGTGATCTCTACCGTGCACATCCGGACTGGGCACTGACTATTCCTGGAAGAAAACCGGTAAGATCCAGAAATCAGCTGGTACTTGATTTCTCCAGAAAAGAAGTTGTGGATGGTATTTTTGACCAGATCAGCAAAGTGCTGGATAATGCCAACATTGAGTACGTTAAATGGGATATGAACCGAAGCCTGATGGATGTATTTTCCGTAATGACCAAGGATCAGGGCCGTGTTATGTACGATTATGTTCTGGGACTGTACGATTTTCTGGACCGTATGGTAAACCGCTATCCGGATCTTCTCATCGAGGGCTGCAGCGGCGGCGGTGGAAGATTTGATGCAGGTATGCTGTATTACACACCACAGATCTGGTGCAGTGATAACTCCGATGCCATTGACAGACTTCGCATTCAGTATGGTACTTCCTTCGGCTATCCGGTATCAGCCATGGGAGCTCATGTATCTGCAGTACCGAACCACCAGACAGGAAGAATTACACCGTTACATACCAGAGGCGTAGTTGCCATGTCCGGAACCTTCGGCTATGAGCTGGATCTTCTGAAACTGACTGAGGAGGAGAAAGACGAAGTCCGCAGCCAGATCGAGGAATTCCGTAAATACGCACCACTGATCCAGAACGGACGTTATTATCGTCTGACAGATCCGTTTAAGAGCGAGATCTGTGCATGGGAGATCGTTGGAAATTCCCAGGAAGAAGTACTTCTCAACGTTGTTATGGAGGAGATCCATGGAAATATGACTGTGAACTATGTACAGCTCCGCGGCCTTGAGGAGAATGCGCTGTACAAAGAACAGGCTACCGGTAAGATCTACTCCGGAGCGGCACTGATGCACGGTGGCATGCCGCTTCCGGCAGAGTTCGGTGAGTACAGAACTTATCAGTATCATTTTGTGAGAGAATAAGAGCGTATTGAGACAGTAAGATGAATAAAAAATCCGTCATACAGACAGCTGATAAAAGCTGATGTGTGGCGGATTTTTGTGTTAGTCAAGCGGATATTCGCAACCCCGCAGGGGACTTCCTTGATTCGGTTAATGTACGATTTAATGTACAGTGATCTGGTAGCTCTTGATAAACTCCTCATCCGGTTTCAGAACGTTGATATTGTTTTTTTCGGAAAGCTGTCCCTCAAAACCACAGTCATCGCAGCGTCCCATCCATGGCTCCAGGCATACAAAAGGTGCACCAGGTACAGACCAGATACCGAAGTTCGGG
>CAVEKJ010000061.1:0-8677 GCA_963616205.1 Prevotella sp. | reverse complement strand
AACGTTCGCTTTATTCGTGTTTGTTTTTCCAGTGTTGCGCCGGCGCAATTTTTATTTTTTTCACGCGCGACCTCTTTCGAGATTGTCGGGAGCACCCACCGGTCTCTGGCCAGCCGCCAAAAATCACCAAAACCCTTTTTATTAATTTCGTCAGTTCAGTTTGTAAATCTGAGATGTAAATATTTTCACACCCTAAATCTTATTATCCTAAAGGGTGTCGCATTTCGCTACTGCCTTCCAAACGTCTGTTATATTGTGTATACGTGGCTTTTTCGACTTTCATACCTGCGTTATAATATTTTATTTTCTTCTCTAGTCTCTACTTCATAACTCATTTATTTTGATCGAATAGAAACTATGCTTTGCTTCCCAATTATGGGTAGCAAGTGCTTTCCAAATTTGAAAAGCAAGTTTTGCTCATTTTTGAGCAAAAGCGTTTTCTGAATTTCAAGAAAACACACTTGCCGTGAATTGGGACATACGTTTTATTTTCGTAAACATAAAATCGTGAAAAGATATAAAATAATCTTCCGATCCCTCCGCTTAATGAGCGGACGGTGCTATTCAAAGGATGTAAAGATTGTTTACGCCCTTTGTAAAACTCAAAGTAAACAATTCTTACTCTGAAAATACGCGTATCTGGTTGCTTTGTTGGTCTGACCCGGCAAAACACCAGGACAGCAGATCCGATAAATATCAACGCTTTCCTATACGCGCGTATCGTGTATATAAATTCCACAAGGTTAACAAAAATTAACATTCTCACGCACGCATATCGTGTTACAAAATCCCTTTAAGGTTAGCAAATGTTAGCATTTCACTGTTGCCATTCTCCGCCTGTTCTTCCCAGAATTGCCTTTCACTTTCATGACTGAACCTTGACATTTCTCAACATAAAAAAGCCAGAGCTCCAATAGTGCTTTTCTTGCATCTATCAAATCTCTGGCTTTATCGCTTATTTTTTACTGCTCGTTTCTATCGCTTGCTTTATCTCTATGTAAGCACGTTTATATATACCCTGCTGCCGATCAGCAATCTTATATGACCTGATTACTGGTTTTAATAACTGCAGAATCCCCTGAAGCTCCTGCTCCTTCTGGTATGATACCTTTATCTTTACACTCATGGGCTATTCCTCCAGGAACCCAAGCAAAAGATAATAAATCTCTCTGGCCTTTCCCTTATTCCGAAATATCAGATTTACGCTCATTGTGATATAGTCCTTCATTCTGTTTCCTTTCTTGTCTATTGCATTTATGTAAATACTGCTGTAAACTTATCGCAAGAGTTATTCACAGTACCCTTAATCTTTCTGAGATTGTACAGCCGAATAGCTCTTATTTTTTATAATTCGTGTTGCGCCGGCGCAATTCCTGATCTATTTCATTTCAAGCAATAACGGCCGTTTCTCCTCTGCCAGGCAAAACACTTTCTTCAGATAGGCTTTTACCTTTGGCAGGCGTGCCACTGATAACATCATTAATTTTGTCTGCAGATAATCTTCCGGAGTTGCCTTGGCCAGCTCACTGATCAGCTCTGCTGCCAACCGGATAATTTACTCATTTATGTTTTTTCTTTCCATGATCCGCTCCTGTATCTTAATTTTTATTCTTGGGCTCACCTTTTTTCTTGATAACCATTCTAAGCCCCAACGGATGCTCACAATCTCCATATTCCTCAACAGCATCCACAGTCACCCATCTAAAACCTTGAGTATTCTGGATCATCACTTTATCCCCTGCTACCACTTGGTCAATTAATCTTTCCGGAAGCTCCCACTCATACCGTTTTCCGTGTTCTTTGTGGTGCGCCTTTATAACCTGCCTCATGCCGTATTTCACCGGCACATCTTCCAGGCCATGCTTAACGGCCAGTAAATAACTGATATAGCCATCCAGCAGCCTATTCTGACCATCCAAAATGATTTCTGTCGGCAGCAGGCCCGTCTCCTGAAACTTCTTTTCTTTCTCACGCATCTTCTCCGCAGATGGTTTCGTAATTTCAAACCACGGAAAAATTTTAATCTCCTGTAACTGCATTCCGGTTTCCTCCTCTGTTCTCATTGCCTGCTGCCAGCATCCCCTCAGCGATCAGCCAAACCCGGCGAAGCGTTGCCGAATCCATTTTATCCAGCTGCGCTCCGATCCGCTCTTTATACTCCTGTTTTGTCATTTCTCCTCGTCCTCTCTCAGGTTTCTCAGAATTTTCCAGATGAACTGCAGCATCTCCAGATCATCAATTTTCTTTACCTCTTCACAAATACGCTCTTTATATCTCTGCTCTGACATGTCTCTATCTCCATTCCGAATTATGTAAATCAATATCCAATAATCAGCCAGTGAATGATCATCCCCAGAGGAAGACCAACCATAAGCATCAGAAAGCCACACCACTGTAAGGCATTACCCAACATTCTCTGCGCTTTTTTCTTTATTCGTCTTTTATGTACCTGTTCCCACTGGCTATAGGTCATAAGCTTTTGTTTCATATGTTCTCACGCTCTCCTCTCCCAATTAGGGATATCAACGTTTCTTTTCTCTTTCAAATGCTCCCAGCTTTCTGGTGATCGCACTGATCTGCAGCAGATGCTTCACGTCCTGGATGCTTTCCAGCTCCCGAACTATCTTCCCACGTAAAAACTCTGCATTCTCGTTTGTTCTTGTAATACTCATATATCAAAAACCTCTCTGTTTTCTTTTTAGGGTGTCTCAAATGTCTCATTATCTTGCCCATTCCCTTTTTAGGGTGTCAGAAATGTCAGAATCATAACTTTCTTTCATCTGCACACTCCAACATCCGGGAAATGCTCTCTTTCAGTTCTTCTTTGCGATTTTCCATGAAAATACTTGTCCTTTCTGCCGGTTCCGTGCTACTATATACTTGTTCTAGTGGCCGGAAACGGCTTATTTGCTCCTGTGTGAGGTGGTGCTCATGCAGGAGCCTTTTTATGTTGTGGGGATCCTTTTCTTTCTGCCCTGCTGCACGCTATTCCTGTATTTAACCAGGTATATCCTGCCCCCGGCCTTGCGTGCGATCTGGGCAACCTCTTCCCGGGTAAACACTGCAATGCTATATAATTCGTGCTCCCCATCACTGTACGAAATACAGTAATAATACCCGTTCAATTTCTTCATGGCTTTCCCTCCGATCTATTCCCATGGCATGTAAAAGATCTTTGTACCCTCGTAATATGCTGCTTCAATATCCAGGATCACGCCTCTGGCTCTGGCTACATCTGCATATCTACCCAGGAAATGGCTGTATCTTTCATTTTTGCCCTGGATCTGTATCACATTATCCGGGCCGGTATCAGAGATAAACACACTTCCAAAATCAAATACTCCCCTGCCATCCTGTGAATGAATTTTCATTTTCTCACCCGCCTTTCCAGTTCTTCCAATTTCTGCATTGCTCCCAGAATCAAATACTCAGCCATCTTGCACCGGCCGTATTGATCAAAGAGCTTTTCACTCTCTTCTGCTGCCTGGGACCACTGTTTATCCGTCATGGGAAACTCCATCACCGCCCACTTGCGAAAAAACTTCCACACTCCGGTAAACATCATGTAATATTCTTTCAATTCCTGCTCTGTCATTCGAACGGTATCTCCATCTGTTTAATCTGTTCCTCTGTCACTGACATGAAGCCATCTTTATCTGCTTCCCACCCGTAACACCTGGTAAAGTCCCCTGTGTTGTCGCTGATCCGCTTGGAGGCTTCATCATAATACAAGGTCAATGCTTTTTCTCCTGCTGCCAGTTTCCCGGTCAACCGGTTCTTTGATACGGCCAGAACCCTCTCGTTCTCCGGAAGATCCTTGCCCCTTTTATAGGTCATGACCACATCCACCTTGTTTGTAATGTCTGCGCTGCCACTGACGGAATCGTTATCATCTGCTCCAAAACTGTTCTTTCTGGGATGTACAACCAGGATCACGGCTACCTGCTGCCGCTTCGCGATCTTTACCAGCTTATCTACAAATTTGCTTTGGGCCCGGTACAGATCCACGCTCATTCCCACATCAAGGGCGGTCATAAGATTATCCAACAGCAGCAGTTGTACACCATATTGCTGTACGGCCTTCTCCATGATCTCCAGAAGATCTCCCAGCTCATCATCCTCTGTGGATTGATTATCAAACAGGTATGCCCGATCCCGGTACCATTCAGAGATTTTATTGACCTTCTCTTTTGGGATAAAATAGTTCACGGTTCCGGCCGGCCCTGCCCGGTCAATTACATTGTGCTTTCCTGCAATCTGGAAATCTATCCACCGCTTAAAGAAGTAATCCGGCAACTCTCCGGAATATGCAAAGACTGTTTTCCCTTCATTCAGCGCATTAGCCAAAATCTGCGATCCCAGGGTGCTTTTTCCTTCTCCCCTCTTACCGGTCAAGATAACTGTCTGCCCCAGATAAATACCGCCAGACAAAACCCGGTCAAGGCTTTCTATCCCTGTTGGGATCTTGGGAAGAGAAAACAGATCCACGGCTTTTACATCCGCCAGCTGTTTAACCTGCTGTATAGGGATCGCTTCTGCCTGTTCTACCGCCTTTCTGACAGCTTCCCGGCCGTACTTCTTCAGGATCTCATTTGCATCCTTACAGCCTTTATAATCCTGCTGCCGCACAGCTTTTACTGTTCCCCGGAATCGTCTCTGCATATCATCCAACAGGGTGATCTCTCCGTTTTCACAATCCCCAAACACAATTAAGGTGTCAAAATTCTGTAACCAGTCCCAGCAATATGGAACCCAAGTAAAACCATTCTTTCCGGTTGGGACAGATACCACATTTTCAATTCCTGCCTCTGTAACGGATAAGCTATCCAGCTGCCCCTCCGTCAAGATCAGGGTTTTATTCTCCAGATTGCACTGGTACATCCCGAACAGAATCGGTTTGCAGTTTGCTTCACACCATTCTTTCCCCTTATCCACTGCCGGGTTAAAATCTGTTTTCCGGTATTTTACAAACTGCAGTGCGCCTTTCTCATCCAGGAACGGGAACACCAGCACATTCTCGTGTTTTGTCTGTACCGTGATCTGATATTTTTCAGCAGTGGCGGCAGTGATCTTTCGGCCTTCCAGGTATGTAAGGGCAGCAGGTTTCGGTTTTACCGGCTGCATCTTCTTGAAATGCCGGAATTTCTTCTGCCTTCCGGTCTTGTAATATGCTTCTACATCACTCCCAAGGTTGAACCATGGAAACTCTGCTGCCAGTGTAAGCATATTTCCGGAAGCGGAGCAGGAAGATCTTAAGCATTTAAACTGGCCATTGGTCAGATTGATGGAGAACGTCCCTTTATCACCGTTCCGTCCACCATTACAATACGGACATCGTATAAACTGGAGTTCATCCCCTCTCTGCTTGGTCTGGATCCCGGATGCCCTAGCAAACTCCAAAGCGTCTGCTTCTTTGAATTCGTAATAGCCCATTATTCCTCACTCCATAAATCAATACGTTTCTCTTCTGGTTCTTCCGGATCTGGCTTCCGGGGAGCTGGTGCTTCCTGCAGATAGCTTTCAAACTTTGTTCCGAACAGGGTTTCCGGTCTTAAATACTTCTCCATGTCTGTTCCTGTCCATTCCGCTACTTTCCAGTCAATCACCCTTTTAAAATCTTTCAGGGAGAAACCTTCCTTAAGCCTTGCCTTTATGTGTCTCTTTGTTGCCTTTCCAGAATATCTATAACTCTTTCCAGATCTTTCGTTTAGATACTCTATAACCTCTCTAAAAGGGCATGTTGTCGGGCTTTGCTCGACTATATATTTATCTCTATTCTCTATCTCTTTCTCTATCTCTATCTCTGGTGGAGTTTTGTCTGTATGTTTGTCGGATATTTGTCGGGACATTTGTCCGGTTATTTGTCCAGATGCTTTTTCTTTCTCAATTCTTGCCCGATACGCCCTTTTTCTATCGGCCTCACTGCTGCTTTTCCCGATAAAGTCTTGAATATTCATCATGTAAATAGCTCCTGAATCAAGCATTTCAATCAGTCCAAGCTCTTTAAAAATCTTCAATGCCTTCTCCACAGTTCCTACTTGGTGACGTGTTACGCTTGCCAGCATCTGGGAATTATACGGTATGGCCCCGTTTAACATTAACCGACCATCGTCCTTTAAACTTCTGAGATAAAGCTTTAAAAGTATGTTGCTGTACAAATACCCATCTGCCATATTTTCAAGTAAGATCATGCTGTCTGATTCAAAAAAATTCTCTTTTAATTTCAAGTAATAATATTTCTTACTGTCTGCCATTGTATTGCTCTCCCTTATCCGACTTCCTCAAAGCCGAAATACTTTTTCTTAAAAAACGCCACTGGGACTTTACCGGATACGGTCAGATATCCCTCTGCCCTCAGTTCTTTATTCAGTTCCCGGATGATACCGTAAGCCTTACTTTCTGATACGCCCATAGTCTCCGAGATTTCTTTGGCGGTCAAATACTGTTTTTTCACGGTTCTCTCACCTCCCTGCCATTAACCTGATACAAACATTGTTTGGGGTAGCTTGCAACGTTCGGAAGATTGTTCCGAACCTTTCTTCTGTGCTCCTGATCCACCAGGGGCCGGAGTAAGGCAAGTTCCTTGTTGATCTGCTGCAGCTCTGCCTCATATTCTGGTTTCCAGTCAATGCCATTGTGCAACAGGATAAAAGTTCTCCTGTGCAGCAGGTCTATGTATTTGCTTACATCGTGTTTATTCATGTGTTTTTGCCCCTTTTATGTCTTAGGCTATAAATTGTGCCTTGAAGCTATTAAAATCGTTTTTAGGTCTGTTTTCCCCTTTAGCTGTGGGCATAGAAAATATTTTAATTATCTGCCCGGAGCCGTTTTGTCAATTCTTCTTTCTGTTCATCCGTCAGCTCTCGAACTGCTGGCGGTACAATTCTTCTGTCAACTTCTTTCTCAATTTGCTTTCTGTGACAAAAACTATATAGCTACGTGGGCACTTTTCATTATTCCCCCGATGTATCGAGGATTTTATCATCTACGGGTCTTTTACCCATTCTATAGGCGTATAACGGGCAACTTTTAACTTTACACTCTCTCACCTCTACTATTTGCCCAACGCAACAATCCAGACATTTCTTTCTGATTGCTCTCATCGGTGTTAATTTTGCCATACAGATCTCCTTTCGTCCTTAAGCCACCGCCCCCGGTGATTTAATCAATAAGTTCTGTCACATTGACGTTTAATGCTTTCGCAACGCGTCCGATAGTTGCAGGCCTTACACCTTTACCGGTAATGACATTATTGATCGTAGGCCTTGGCATTTCGGTAGCTTTCTGCAAGTCCGCAGTGCTCATACAAGCATTTGCCATTGCAATCTCTAACTTACGTCTATTTGCTTTCATATATCCCTCTCCTTTCTGACTACTTTTGTACTTCTTTTTCATATTATCGCATAGTTTTATACTTGTCAATATTAAAAATGAATTACTTTTGTAATTGATATAGTACGCACTCCATGTTACAATAACGTTAAAAGTGAGGTGATAACATGAGCATAGCTGACGCACTAAAAGACGCTCGCAAGAAAAAGGGAATATCTCAAAGAAAATTGGCACTAAAAACGGGTATTTCTTTGGGTGCCATTCAAGGATATGAACAAGGACGCTATAAGCCTAAATATGAACAAGCCGAAAAGCTTTCTAATATTTTAGAAATTCCCATATCCGCTCTGATAGAACCAACTGTTTTAAGACTTTCAAACTCAATGATAGATTTATTTTCGAAAGATGCTTCTCTTCAAGAAATAATTTTATCGCCTGAAGAAAAAGCTCTTGATGCCTCATTGAATCATTCTTTTACTGAATTGAATATTTCGGGAAAAAGGAAGCTTGTTGAATACGCAGAAGATCTGACCAAAATACCAGAATACAGAAAGCAACAGCCAGACACATCAGACGAACCTGCTGCCTCCGATCTTCTGGCCGCCCATGCCCGGACAGATGTAGAACAAACTCCAGAAGGTGTCCAGCATGATCTGGATATTATGAACGATGATTCTCAGTGGAAATAACAAGACTTTATCCCCTCGAATTCGAAGAGTTTATTGATATTTCGTGATGGGGTACACCATAAATGAAAAGGTGTCCGACTTGGACACCAATAGAACTGATCGCAACGCCCCGAACTCAATAACGAACCGTTATCGAGTTTACGCGCCAGATTTGAGTACTGATAGAACTGATCGGCAGCAGGATCTTATTACACTGCTGTTTAATAACCGTGAGATCTGCTGATCTAATAAATCCTTAGGACAGCTATCACACACTGCTGCCATGATAATATATTCCTGAGCTTTGACAATATAATATACTTAACCGGGTAGCCGGGGGACGTGCTCTCATCCGTTCTGAGCCTTACAGAAAGGGTGATTATTATGAGTACATACGAAGAATTGCAGATCATACTTACAACTGCTTTACTAATCGTTGCAATTTTAACATATACGAATAAGAAATAGCCGTCCTGCTCTCTGGTAAAGTTTAGGAACGGCTATCTCTGTTATAGTTAAGTATTAAATTCGCCGGGTCGGGTGATGGCACTCACCTTCCGACTGCCTTGTTAAGTATATTATACCTGTTTTTTATCTTACATGCAACTATTGTTTCTGATTCCCAGAGATTTCGCTTTTAGCTTTTGGGTTCATGCATTTTTATAAAAAATCTATTT
>CAVEKJ010000060.1:6918-8847 GCA_963616205.1 Prevotella sp. | reverse complement strand
GACAGCAGACGCTCAGGAGCTTACCGATTCCCAGGTTGCAGATATCAAGGCTGCACAGGAGAAGATGATGGAGAGTGCTCAGAAACTGTTCTCCAAGATGTATGAGCAGACTCAGGGAGCTCAGGGTCAGGCTGGTCCTGGACCGGATATGGGCAACATGGGCGGAAACGCTGGTGCTCAGGGCGGAAATGAAGCAGGATACGGCGATGACGTTGTAGATGCTGATTACAAGGAAGTCTAAGACAAGTAGGAAATAATTACAATGGCTGATAAAAGAGATTATTATGAAGTCTTAGGTGTAGATAAAAACGCCGACGACGCAACATTAAAAAAAGCATATCGTAAGCTGGCCAAGAAATATCACCCGGATGTAAATCCGGGTGATAAAGAGGCTGAGGCGAAATTCAAAGAAGCGACAGAAGCTTACTCCGTTTTAAGTGATGCCGACAAGAGAAGACAGTATGACCAGTTTGGTCATGCGGCATTTGAGAACGGCGGTGGAGGCGGAGCCGGTGGCTTTGGCGGATTCGACTTCAACGGTGCGGATATGGGAGATATCTTCGGAGACATCTTCGGAGACCTTTTCGGCGGCGGAGGCAGAACCAGACGGGCCAACAATGGACCGATGAAAGGTGCAAACCTTCGTGCACGTGTGAACATTACCTTTGAGGAAGCGGTTTTCGGATGCGAGAAAGAGCTGGAGATCGTTCTGAAAGATGAGTGTACTACATGTCACGGAACCGGAGCGAAACCGGGAACATCACCGATCACCTGTCCGAAATGTAAAGGCCAAGGCCAGATCGTTTATACACAGCAGTCCATGTTTGGTATGGTACGTAATGTTCAGACCTGTCCGGACTGTAACGGAACCGGTAAGGTGATCAAGGACAAATGCAGTGCCTGCCGTGGAACCGGATATACCTCTTCCAGAAAGAAGATCCAGGTATCTGTACCGGCCGGTATTGACAATGGACAGTGTATCCGTATCCGTGATAAAGGCGAGCCTGGAACAAACGGCGGACCGAGAGGAGATCTGCTGGTTGAGGTAAATGTAGCCCGTCATCCGATCTTCCAGAGACAGGATATGAATATCTTTTCAACAGCTCCGATCACATTTGCACAGGCTGCACTTGGCGGCGAGATGCGGATCAATACCGTTGACGGCGAGGTTTCCTATGAGGTGAAACCGGGAACACAGACAGATACAAGAATCCGTCTGAAGGGCAAAGGTGTTCCGTCATTGCGTAACAAAAACGTTCGTGGTGACCACTATGTAACACTGGTAGTCCAGACCCCGACCAACCTTAACGAAGAAGCAAAGAAAGCGCTGGAAGCTTTTGATGCGGCATGCGGCAACCGTCCGGCAGCAGAAAGCACAGCCGAGACTTCCGAAAAAACCGAAAAGAAGAAAAAAGGTTTCCGTGAGAAAGTCAAGGAAATGTTTGAGGAATAAATGAACATAAAACAGGAAAGAGGCGCAAAAAGCCTCTTTCTTTTTTTTCTGTATTCGTGTATATTAAAAGGAGTGCCTGTTTACAGACGAAAAAAACGGGCAATAGAAACGAACAGAAATCCGTAAATGTGTATACAGCATAAGGAGATATAAAAATATGAAATGGAACCGTTTTACACTGAAGACAAAAACAGAGGCAGAGGATATCGTGATCTGTACACTTGCCGAGGTGGGAATTGAAGGTGTTGAGATCCAGGACAAACAGCCGCTGACCGATGAGGACAAGGCGCAGATGTTCGTAGATATCATGCCGGAAGGACCGGCAGATGACGGCATCGCATACCTGAATTTTTATCTGGAGGAGGATGCAGATACAGAAAGCATCCTGAAAGATGTAAAAGAAGCACTGGAAGACCTGAGAAGCTTTGTTGACATCGGAGAGGCAACCATCACAGAATCCCAGACAGAGGACAAGG
>CAVEKJ010000060.1:0-6908 GCA_963616205.1 Prevotella sp. | reverse complement strand
GAACAGGGACTGGACGAGATCCGCGGCTGGGGCGTAGATGTGGGAGCAGCTACCATCGAGGCCTCCGAGACCGAGGACAAGGACTGGATCAACAACTGGAAACAGTATTTCCATCAGTTCTATGTGGATGATATCCTGATCGTACCGTCCTGGGAAGAAGTGAAGGCAGAAGACAAGGACAAAATGATCCTCCACATTGATCCGGGAACCGCTTTTGGAACCGGTATGCATGAGACTACACAGCTTGTGATCCGTCAGCTGAAGAAATTCGTGAAGCCGGGAATGGAGATCCTGGATGTGGGGACCGGAAGCGGTATCCTGGGAATCGTTGCCCTGAAACTTGGCGCCGGCCATGTGGTTGGTACAGACCTTGACCCATGTGCAGTTCCGGCAGTATCCGAGAACAAAGAAGCCAACCAGATCGAAGAGAAATCTTTTGACATGATGATCGGAAACATCATCGATGACAAAGCTGTTCAGGATCAGGTAGGATATGAAAAATATGATATTGTAACCGCGAACATCCTTGCAGACGTTCTGGTACCGCTGACACCGGTGATTGTTGCACAGATGAAAAAAGGCGCTTACTACATCACATCCGGCATCCTGGATGTGAAAGAAGATGTTGTGGTACAGGCTGTAAAAGATGCCGGACTGACTCTGGTAGAAGTGACTCATCAGGGTGAGTGGGTATCTGTGACAGCAAGAAAGGACTGATCCCATGCAGCGATTTTTTGTGGAACCCCATCAGATCGACGAGGACAGACATGAGATCCATATCACAGGAAGTGATGTGAACCACATCGTAAATGTACTTCGCATGAAAAAAGGCGAGGAACTCTGGATCAGCGATAAGGAAAAAGAATATCACTGTGTGATCGAAAGTGCACAGGAAGACGAGGTCCTGCTCCACATCCTCTATGTCCAGGAGCCGGATTACGAACTGAAAAACCGCATTTATCTCTTCCAGGGCCTGCCAAAAGCAGACAAGATGGAACTGATCATCCAGAAGGCAGTGGAACTTGGCGCATATTCTGTAGTTCCGGTTTCAACCAGACGCTGTGTGGTAAAACTGGATAACAAGAAAGCGGAGAAAAAAGTAGCACGCTGGCAGCAGATCGCAGAGAGCGCGGCAAAACAGTCCAAGCGTATGCTGGTACCGGAAGTCCACTCCGTGATGACATTTAAAGAAGCCCTTGCCTATGCAAAAGAACTGGATGTTCTGTTGATCCCATATGAACTTGCAAAAGGGATGAAAGAGACAAAAGAACTGATCCAGTCAATCGAGCCGGGAAAAAGCATCGGTGTTTTTATCGGCCCGGAGGGTGGCTTTGAAGAGCAGGAAGTGGCAGATGCCATGGAAGCCGGCGCAAAGCCCATCACACTGGGACACCGGATCTTACGGACAGAAACTGCCGGACTTGCAGTACTTTCTGTTCTGATGTTTCAACTGGAGGATGAATAGATTATGGAAGCATATTTTGACAATTCCGCGACAACGAGATGCTTCGATGAAGTAAAGGATATTGTCTGCAAAACCATGACAGGAGACTTCGGAAATCCTTCTGCCATGCATAAAAAGGGAATGGAAGCGGAGAATTATGTCCGTCACAGCGCCCAGACTCTTGCGAAATTACTGAAAGTCAATGAAAAGGAGATTCTTTTCACCTCTGGTGGAACAGAGTCTGACAATCTTGCCATTATTGGCGGCGTGGAAGCAAATAAGCGTATGGGAAACCATATCATCACAACTGCTGTGGAACATGCAGCAGTAGCACAGCCGTTTGCCTATCTGAAAGAGCAGGGCTATGAGGTGACCATTCTTCCTGTTGATCATCAGGGCGTTGTGAAACTGGATGCACTGGAAGCCGCATTGCGCCCGGATACGATCCTGGTATCTGTGATGTACGTAAATAATGAAGTGGGAGCCGTGATGCCGGTAGAAGAGATCGGGAAACTGGTCCATGAAAAAAGCCCGAAAGCGCTTTTCCATGTAGATGCCATCCAGGCTTTCGGAAAGTACCGTATCTACCCGAAAAAACTGGGAATTGATCTTTTATCTGTAAGCAGCCACAAGATCCACGGACCAAAAGGCGTTGGTTTTCTCTATATCAATGAGAAAGTAAGAGTACAGCCGCAGATCCTTGGAGGCGGACAGCAGAACGGCATGCGTTCCGGAACAGACAACGTACCGGGAATCGCAGGTCTTGGCGTTGCCGCTGAGATGGTATATACGGATTTTGATAAAAAAATACAGCACCTCTACGACCTGAAAGAACGGATGGCAGAGGGCCTTTCAAAGCTTGGCGACATCACCATCAACGGAATGCAGTTGAAAGAGGGAGCACCACACATCATGAGTGTGACTTTCCACGGAGTCCGAAGCGAAGTTCTTCTTCACACACTGGAAGAATTCGGGGTATATATTTCCGCAGGAAGTGCATGCTCCAGTCATAAGAGAAAACCAAGTGCAACACTGACAGCTATGGGCCTTTCAAGAGCCGATGTGGAGAGTACCGTCCGCATCAGTTTCTGTGAGGAAAATACCTTTGAAGAGGTAGATTACTGCCTGGAAGCCCTAGGAAAAACAATTCCGATGCTGCGTAGGTATGCACGTCGATAGAGAATACACAAGAAAGGAATTTTTATGTTAGTACATGCATTTCTGATCAAATATGCGGAAATCGCCCTTAAGGGAAAAAACCGCTATCGTTTTGAAGATGCTCTCGTACATCAGATGGAGATCGCACTCTCCAAGATCGAGGGCGAGTTTGAAGTAAAAAAAGAGCAGGGAAGAGTCTATGTATTCTGCCCGGAGAATTATGATTATGATGAGGCAGTGGACGCACTGCAGCACGTATTCGGTATTGTAGGCATCTGCCCGGTTATGATCTATGAGGAGCAGGGTTTTGAGAAACTTGCCGAGGACGTGGTAAGCTATATGAAACAGTGGCATCCGGACTTTAACGGAAGCTTCAAGGTATGGACACGCCGTGCCAAGAAATCCTATCCGATCAGCTCCATGGAAGTCAGCGCAGAGCTTGGCGGACGCATCCTGGATGCATTCCCGGAGGCAAGCGTAGACGTGCATCATCCGGACCTGGATCTTTCTGTTGAGATCCGTGACAAGATCTATGTATATTCCCAGACTATTCCGGGAGCAGGCGGAATGCCCATTGGAACCAACGGAAAAGCCATGCTGCTTCTTTCCGGCGGAATCGACAGTCCGGTTGCCGGCTACATGATCGCAAAACGTGGTGTTAAGATCGATGCCGTATATTTCCATGCACCGCCATACACCAGCGAGCGTGCAAAACAGAAGGTTGTGGATCTTGCCCGCCTGGTAGCCAAATACAGCGGACCGATCCGTCTTCATGTGGTTAATTTTACAGACATCCAGCTCTATATTTACGATCAGTGCCCACATGATGAGCTTACCATCATCATGAGAAGATATATGATGCGTATTGCAGAGCATTTTGCGAAAAAAGACCGCTGTCTCGGCCTTATCACAGGCGAGAGCATCGGTCAGGTGGCAAGCCAGACCTTACAGAGCCTTGCATCAACAAACGAGGTCTGCACACTGCCTGTATATCGTCCGGTGATTGGTTTTGATAAAGAGGAGATCGTTCGGATTTCCAGAAAAATCGATACTTTTGAGACTTCGATCCAGCCGTTTGAGGACTGCTGCACCATCTTTGTTGCCAAACATCCGGTAACAAAACCGAATCTTAAAGTAATCCGTCGTTCTGAGCAGAAGCTTGCTGAGAAGATTGATGAGCTGATGGAAACAGCGCTGAATACAACAGAGATCATTGAGATCCAGTAATCATAAACAGAGATCATAAAAGAAAGGGAACCTCTCAGAAAGAGGTTCCCTGGAATTATCCGGAAATATCCGGTCTATGCTATGAAAAAGGGAGGCTGCCGGATACGGAGCGAAAATATCTGCTTAATGCAGACATGAAAAAAGAGGAACTGTATCCAATACAGTTCCTCTCAAATATACATCATGGATCAGTCGATTGTATATTTGGAAATAATCTGCATTACATTATCCAGAGCAGCGCCGTCTGCATGGATGTTGAGGTCGATCGGCTTGGAAAGATCCAGGCTGAAGATACCCATGATAGATTTTGCATCGATCACGTATCTTCCGGATACTAAGTCAAAATCGCAGTCGAATTTGCTGATCTCGTTTACGAATGCTTTCACCTTATCGATGGAATTCAGTGAGATTTTAGCTGTTTTCATTATAGTAACCTCCCTTGATAGATTTTTGTTTTACAGCTTTCATCTTACCTGTCAGCCTCTGAAAAGTCAAGGTGAAAAGAGATAAAAATTGTTTTAATAATTAGTTAAAGTGTAAAAAAAGTGAGGAAAAATGAGAAATAGAGTTGCATTACACAACCTGGGCTGCAAAGTAAACGCCTATGAAATCGAGGCCATGCAGCAGCTTCTGGAGGAGGCCGGATATGAGATCGTGCCTTTTGAGCCGGGAGCGGATATTTATGTGATCAATACCTGCACCGTAACCAACATCGCGGACAGAAAATCAAGACAGATGCTCCATAAAGCGAAAAAAATGAACCCGGAAGCCATCGTAGTGGCAACTGGCTGCTATGTCCAGACAGGCGGGGAAAAGCTGGAAAAAGACGAAGCCATCGACCTTGTACTGGGAAACAACCAGAAGGGAAACATTGTGGAAGCACTGGAAGAATATGCTGAGAACAAACCGGGCCACGGCTCCCATGTGATCAAGATCAATCAGACAAAAGAGTACGAAGACCTTTCCATTGACCATACGGCGGAACATGTGCGGGCATATATCAAAGTTCAGGATGGCTGCAATCAGTTCTGTACCTACTGTATCATTCCTTATGCAAGAGGACGTGTGAGAAGCCGTAACATTGAAAGCGTACTGAAGGAAGTCCGTGCTCTTGCACAAAAAGGTTATAAAGAGGTGGTTCTTACGGGAATCCATTTAAGCTCTTACGGTGTGGATTTTCCGGAGGAGAAAAAAGAAACCCTGCTTTCTCTGATCCGTGCGGTGCATGAGATCGAGGGAATTGAACGTATCCGCCTTGGTTCACTGGAGCCGGGAATCGTCACAAGAGAATTTGCGGAAGGAATCGCGGCACTGCCAAAAGTATGCCCGCATTTCCACCTTTCCCTGCAGAGCGGCTGTGATGAGACGCTGGAGCGGATGAACCGCAGATACAGAAGCAAAGAATACAGAGAGCGCTGCCAGCTTTTAAGAGAAGTATATGAGAATCCGGCACTGACCACAGATGTGATCGTCGGTTTCCCAAAGGAATCAGAAGAAGAATTTAAGAAGTCCTATGATTTCGTGGACAGCATTCATTTTTACGAGACTCATATCTTCAAATATTCCAGAAGACAGGGTACAAAGGCGGCAGCCATGGATGGCCAGCTGACAGAAGCCGAGAAAGCCCTCCGCAGTGAAAAAATGATCGAGATGCATCATCGCCATGCAAGGGATTACGAGAAGTCCATGCTTGGAGAAACGCTGGAAATCCTTATTGAAGAAGAGTACGAAAAAGACGGCCGGACCTGGTATCTGGGACACAGCCGGGAGTATATCAAGACCGCAGTCCCGAAATCCGAAAACTATGGCGTAAATGATATTGTAAAAGTGAAAGCCGAGAGTTTTCTGGAAGAGCATATTATGACAGGAGAGGTTATGCAGTAAAGCACGGCAGTTATTCGATTAAATTTAACATTGTAATTTATGTAAATTTATATTAAAATAAACAGGAATATATATTAAGGACGTGAGAGACAATGGCAGAGAATAATCTGGGAAATACACAGTATTTCAGAACCAAACCGGATCAGGAACTTCAGGTAAAAGAAGTCCTGGACCTGGTGTACAACGCAATGGATGAGAAGGGATACAATCCGGTAAATCAGATCGTAGGATACATTATGTCCGGAGACCCGACCTATATCACAAGCCACAAGGGTGCGAGAAGCATGATCATGAAAGTGGAGCGTGATGAGCTGGTAGAGGAACTTCTCACCGAGTATATCAAGAACAGATCCTGGGAACGGTAATATGAGAGTACTGGGATTGGATTACGGCTCAAAGACTGTGGGAGTTGCGGTAAGTGATCCCCTTGGTCTGACAGCTCAGGGCGTGGAAACCGTATGGCGTAAGCAGGAGAACAAGCTGCGCCGTACACTGGCACGTATTGAAGAGATCATTTCGGAGTATCAGGTTACAGAGATCGTTCTTGGATACCCGAAGAATATGAACAATACCGTAGGAGAGCGGGCCGAGAAATCTCTGGAGTTTAAAGACATGCTGGAGAGACGTACAGGCCTGCCTGTTATTATGTGGGATGAAAGACTGACTACCATGGCGGCGGACCGCACACTGGAAGAGACCGGCGTGCATAAAGAAGACCGCAAACAGTATCTGGATCAGGTTGCAGCTGTTTTTATCCTGCAGGGATATCTGGATGCTGCCGCACACAGAAGAGAGCAGGAACGTGAGGATGCAGAAGCATAGACTCACAGATACAGATATTTTAAACGAATCAAGGAAGCTCCACTGCGTGGGTGCGAAAAGCAATAAGCAGTGGGCAGGGACTTGCTTGTATCAGTTGTAGAGTCACGTAGCGAAGCGGATTATGAACATCCGCTTGACAAGAACGGATAAGGAAGAATTAAATATGGAAAAAATAATATTTCAGTCAGACGACGGCACAGCTGCTGAGTTTTACGTAGAGGAGCAGACCAACATTGCGGGTGTGACTTATCTTTTGGTGTCCGATTCACAGGATGAGGAAGCAGACGCATACATTCTGAAAGATATTTCAGCTCCGGGAAGCACAGAAGCCTGTTATGAGATGGTCGAGGATGACGACGAGCTTCAGGCTGTA
>CAVEKJ010000059.1:0-8929 GCA_963616205.1 Prevotella sp. | reverse complement strand
CAGAAACTATAGAGGCGCCTGGAAGCACAGAGATGCCAGAAAACACAGAGGGACTGGAGCAGCAGGAAGCGGAAAGTGAAGAAGCAGATGCTTACGATCAGCAGGAAACAGAAGCTGTAGATATGCTGGAAGAAGAGGCGGATACAGAGAAACCTGAAGAATCTACGGAAAGCCTGGAAACAGATTTTGACTCCGGTGAGGAGGACTCCGCGGCAGGATCGGATCTGGACAGCGCTTTGGAGAATATAAAAGAGATTTCAGCGGATACGGAGATCACGATACCGGCAGTCCAGGATCCTACTATGAGTGACTTTTTTTTCACTTTTACTCCTTCCCAAAGTGGTTTTTATCATGCAGAAACATCTTTAAGCATATATGGACCGTATATAGTCAGCCCACAGAATACATATGAAACTATTGGTTCCCTTCAGAACTATCAGCCATACCTCAAAAAGGGGCAGAAATATACGTTAAAAGTATCAAGCTTTTTGGGCGGTGGAGGTACATTCAGTGTCCATCTTACAAAGGCAGGAAATTATGATGCGTATCCGTATGCAGGCAGATCATATTCCGGGGATGTTTCCTGGACTTTTGACGGAACCAGACTGACTGTTTCAACAACAGAAAGAAAAATTTCCTATACAGGACCTTTTATTGGAAGTTACTGTTTTGGACAGAATGCCAAAGTAAAGGAAGTTGTCATTGAAGAAGGGCCGACGGAAATTGAGGATGGGAGCATATTCTTTGCAGGCGACTATTTCACAGAACTGGAAAAGATAGAGCTTCCGGCATCGCTTGCTGTGATCGGAAGTGAATTTTTAAAAGATGCTGCGAATCTTAAAACCGTTACCGTGCCGGCCAACTCTTCCCTGAAAAATATCAAAGAAGATGCTTTTGCAAACACGCCATATTATGATTCTCTGACAGGAGAATACGGCATGCTTGGAAATGTAGTCCTGAAATATCAGGGAAAAAATGCCTCCACAACAGTTCCGTCAAATACAAAAGCCATCGCAGGAAAATCCATGGCTTCCTGCAAAACTCTGAAAAGTGTCGCTATTCCGAAATCTGTAGAGACTATCGGATATGCCGCATTTCGGTCCGACACGTCACTGGAAAAAGTGACTTTAAATGAGGGACTGAAAACCATTGATGCTGCCGCATTTATGGGCTGTGATTCCCTCCACGAGATCACGATCCCAAAAAGCGTCACACTGATTCAGCCATATGCCATTGGATATTCTCATTATAATTATGAGGATTCCGACGAAAAAGATCCATATGCGATCGGGCAGAAATACGATGATCCAAACCATATCGTGATCAACTGCTGGTATAGATCACAGGGATATGTGTATGCAATAAGTAATGGATTTCCGTATAAGCTGCTGGACAAGAAAGATCTTGGAAATTCCGAGATCGCAAGGGCAGATTTTGCACAGACACCGACCACCGGAAACACAAAGGTTACTGCCACGGTATATTTTGCCGGCAATAAACTGAAAGCAGGCACCGATTATACCTATAAGGTGGAATATCTTTCAAACAGAAGAATTAAAGTTACGGTAACCGGAAAAGGAAGTTACTCCGGAACCCTCAGTCAGACGATCTATGATGACTATTATCATGAGACAAAACCGGTCCCGCTGGCAAAGGGAAAAACATTCACATCAGGAACATCCAGATATAAAGTAACCGGTAACCGCGTTGTAACATACATTGGAACCACGAATAAAAATGCAACAAAGATCACAATTGGAAACACAGTCACATACAAGAAGGTAACATACAAAATTACTTCCGTTTACACAAAATCTCTCAGAAAGAATACAAAAGTAAGCCAGATTTCCATTGGAAATAATGTTACAGCTATCGGATCTTCCGCATTTGAAGGATGTACAGCGCTGAAAAGCGTTACCATTGGAACCGGTGTTACCACCATTGGAAAGGACGCATTCAAAAGCTGCAAAAAAATCTCAGCGATCACGATCCGCTCAACAAAACTGAAGGCTGTAGGTTCAAACGCATTCAGAGGGATTTACGCAAAAGCAAAGATCCGGGTACCTTCCGCAAAATTAAAAGCATATCAGAAACTTCTGAAAAACAAGGGCCAGGGCTCGAAAGTGGTGATCAGCAGGTAAACAGCTTTTCGTTGTAATTTTCATGCCCGTATGGTATTGTATAAGACAGGCAGGAATTCCTGCATCAATATATAGAAAGAAGGTGAAGCTGTGGTTGAGTTAGATCAGTTCAAGAGTGTTCTTGCAACATACACAGAGCCATTAGTGGAAGTGAGGGATTCACTTTGACCTCGCTAACAAAGAGCAGAAGGTCGAAGAATTAGAGCGCGAGATGGAAGCGCCTGATTTCTGGGATAATGCAGAAGTATCCCAGATGAAGATGAAACAGTTAAAGAGTCTTAAGGATGATATTGAGACATACCATAATCTGGAAACGCAGATGGAAGATATGGAAACCATGATCGAGATGGGATATGAGGAGAATGATCCGGAGATTATCCCTGAGATCCAGGAAATGCTGGACGAGTTCCAGGCAAGCTTTGACAGTATCCGTGTGAAGACACTTCTTTCCGGAGAGTACGACGGAGAGAATGCCATCATCAAGCTGAACGCAGGAGCCGGCGGAACAGAGGCATGCGACTGGTGCGGAATGCTTTACCGTATGTACAGCAGATGGGCGGAGAAAAAAGGCTTTGCACTGGAGGTACTGGATTATCTTGACGGTGATGAGGCCGGTGTGAAATCCGTAACCTTCCAGGTAAACGGAGAGAACGCCTACGGTTATCTGAAATCCGAAAAAGGTGTCCACCGTCTTGTACGTATTTCCCCGTTTAATGCGGCCGGAAAGAGACAGACATCTTTTGTATCCTGCGATGTTATGCCGGATATCAAGAAAGATCTGGACGTAGAGATCAACGACGATGATATCCGTATTGATACCTACCGAAGCAGTGGTGCCGGTGGACAGCATATCAACAAGACATCCTCCGCGATCCGTATCACCCATTTCCCTACAGGAATCGTGGTACAGTGCCAGAATGAACGTTCCCAGCACATGAACAAGGATAAGGCTATGCAGATGCTGAAAGCCAAACTGTATCTTCTGAAACAGCAGGAAGCTGAAGAGAAGCTTTCCGGCATTCGAGGCGAAGTGACAGACATCGGATGGGGAAATCAGATCCGTTCCTATGTCCTGCAGCCATACACGATGGTGAAGGATCATCGGACCAATGAAGAAACCGGTAATGTTGACGCAGTTCTGGACGGCGGTATTGATATCTTTATCAATGCTTACCTGAAATGGATCGCGCTGGCGAAAAAGAAAGAATAACATTACTGTCACGGAACCCCATAAAGACAGACAAAAGGACTCCGCAGGCAAAAAAGCGCTTGTGGAGTTTCTTTTATTATGATAATATATCTTTTATACAAAAACAGTTGTCTTTATGAAACGGACAGAAAGGTTGCTGGACATAACGTGAACAGCAACTAGAGAGGTTGCTATGCAGAAACAGGTTGAGAAGAAAAAATACTATGTAGTAAGAGAGAGGGCAGTGCCGGAAGTACTTCTTAAGGTTGTTGAGGCCAAGAGGCTGCTGGAATCCAACCGTGTGGCTACTGTTCAGGAAGCTGCTGAAAAGACCGGGATCAGCCGCAGCTCTTTTTACAAATATAAGGACGATATTTTTCCTTTCCACGAGGAAACCAGGGGAAAGACCATCACCTTTATCATTCAGATGGACGACGAGCCGGGACTTTTATCAATGGTGCTGCAGACGATTGCCCGTTTTCACGGTAATATACTGACCATACATCAGAGTATTCCCATTAACGGAGTCGCAACACTGACGCTGAGCGTTGACATCCTTCCTGGAGAGGGCGACGCAGAAGCCATGGTGGAGGATATTGAACAGAGAGACGGTATACACTATTTGAAAATTTTAGGCAGGGAGTAAGCATATGATAAACATAGCAGTATTAGGCTACGGTACAGTAGGAAGCGGAGTTGTTGAAGTAATCAACACCAATCATGAGAGCATTAACAAAAGAGCCGGAGATGAGATCAACATCAAATACGTTCTTGATCTGAGAGATTTTCCGGGAGATCCGGTTGAGAAAGTCCTGGTTCATGATTATGAAGTGATCGTAAACGATCCGGAAGTAGATATTGTCGTTGAGGTTATGGGTGGGATCGAGCCTGCTTATACCTTTGTAAAAAGAGCACTTCTGGCAGGAAAGAGCGTAAGCACATCCAATAAGGCCCTGGTAGCCAAACATGGTTCTGAGCTTATGGAGATCGCCAGAGAAAAAAATATCAACTTCCTTTTTGAGGCAAGCTGTGGCGGAGGTATCCCGATCATCCGTGCGCTGAATTCTTCACTGACAGCAGATGAGATCGATGAGATCACAGGAATCCTCAACGGAACAACCAACTACATGCTTTACAAGATGAGCACAGAGAACTGTGATTTTGACACCGTTCTGAAAGAGGCTCAGGCAAAGGGTTACGCAGAGGCAGATCCTACTGCAGATGTAGAAGGCGCAGACGCATGCCGTAAGATTGCGATCCTTTCTTCACTTGCATACGGAAAATTCCTGAATTACGAGAATATTTATACAGAAGGAATCACAAAGATCACACCGGCAGATATGGAATATGCAAAAGAGCTGGGTATGACCATCAAGCTTCTTGCCACAAGCCGCAGGATCGGAGATTCTTTTTATGCAATGGTAGCACCGTTCCTGGTAGGACAGGAGAGCCCGCTTTACAGCGTAAATGATGTATTTAACGCAGTATTTGTACACGGAAATGTTCTTGGAGACGCCATGTTCTACGGAAGCGGAGCAGGTAAACTTCCGACTGCCAGTGCAGTAGTGGCTGACGTTGTAGATGAGGCAAAACATCTCCACAGAAATATCATGACAAACTGGAGCAGCTATGCTCTGGAGCTTATGGATCTGGATGAGGTTGAGGGACGCTTCTTTGTACGTGTGTCCGATACCACTATGGATGAAGTCGAAAAAGCTTTTGGTGATGTACAGACCATCGAGCCGGATGACCTTCCGGACGAATTCGGATTTATCACACCGGTGATGAAGCAGGCTGAATATAAAGAGAAGATCGCTAAGCTTACCGGAAAAGTACTGGCAATGATCCGCATAAAGGATTGATGCCTGAGGAGAAATAAGAACATGTTAATCGTAAAAAAATTCGGCGGTACTTCTGTGGCAAACAAGGAGCGTATCTTTAATGTTGCCAGAAGATGTATCGAAGATTACAAAAAAGGAAACGACGTGGTGGTCGTGCTTTCCGCAATGGGTAAATATACCGATGAGCTGATCACCATGGCGAAGGATATCAATGAGAAACCTCCGAAACGAGAGATGGATATGCTTTTTACCATCGGAGAACAGATGTCAGTGGCACTGATGTCCATGGCTATGGACAGCCTGGGAGTACCGGCTGTTTCCCTGAATGCATTTCAGGTAGCTATGCACACAACAAGTGCACACGGCAGTGCACGTCTGAAAAAGATCGATGCCGCACGTATCCGCAGAGAACTGGATAACCGCAGGATCGTTGTGGTTACAGGATTCCAGGGCATTGATAAATATAATGACTACACCACACTTGGCCGTGGCGGTTCGGATACCACAGCCGTAGCTCTTGCGGCAGCACTTCATGCAGATGCCTGCGAGATCTATACTGATGTGGACGGCGTTTATACCGCTGACCCACGTAAGGTTTCGAAAGCACGCAAGCTTAAGGAAATCACTTACGATGAGATGCTGGATCTGGCAACTTTGGGTGCGGGAGTGCTTCATAACCGTTCTGTGGAGATGGCGAAGAAATACGGCGTACCGCTGGTGGTACGTTCCAGTCTCAACAACAGCGAAGGAACTGTGGTAAAGGAGGAAGTAACAGTGGAGAGAATGCTGATCAGCGGTGTTGCTCTGGATACAGATGCAGTACGTATTGCTGTGATCGGACTTAAAGATTCACCAGGAGTAGCGTTCAAGCTTTTTGATACCCTGGCAAAGAAAAACATCAATGTGGATATGATCCTTCAGTCTATCGGCCGTGCCGGAACCAAGGACATTTCCTTTACTGTTGATAAAAATGATCTGGACGATGCAATGGGTGTCCTGGAAGCCAACCAGGCACGCATCGGCTATGATGAGCTTCATGCGGAGAAAAACATCGCCAAGCTTTCCATCGTGGGGGCCGGTATGATGAGCAACCCGGGCGTTGCCGCAAAAATGTTCGAGAGCCTTTATAACGAGGGCGTAAACATCAACATGATCGCAACATCTGAGATCCGTGTGACGGTTCTTATTAATGAAAAAGATGGCGTACGTGCCATGAATGCGGTACATGATGCGTTTAATCTTGCCGATTAAACAAAATAAGAAATGAATGACAGGGCGGAGGCTTGATATAAGTCTCCGCCTTCTATAACGGAACGGTGCGATACGTTCTGGCTGCTTGCCGGAATGCTGCATCTGTTCATAAGGAGAGAATATTTTATGAGAAAAAATCTGAAGGGCTGTAAGAAACTTGCAAGAGAGACTCTGAGTGGCAATTTTACAGTTCCTGTGATCGGAAGTATTGCGGTTGCGGCGATGAGCGTGATTTCAAGTTACGTTTCCACAGCATTGTTTCCGGGAGATTCCCTGTATGCAATCCTGGCGGGAGAAGTATTCAGTTTCATCCTTTCACTGGTGATCTGCGTTTTTTCAGCAGGACTTTACCGGATCTACCTGAATATTTCCAGGAGAGAAGCATATTCCTTTGGAGATCTTCTGTATTTTTTCAGCCACCAGCCGGATCATGTGATCGTGGCATCCTTTGTGCTGGCACTGATCAATCTGGTGACATCACTTCCACTTGCGTGGTTTTCCTTTACAAGCGATATGGGAAATACGGTGGAAGAGCAGATGAACTGGGCAGTGACTTATCTGGTGCTTACACTTCTCGGATTTGTGCTGAACCTGCTGATATCCATGCCATTTGCCATGAGTTATTATGTACTGTCCGATAAACCGGACATCAAAGGTGCGCAGGCACTGAAAGCCAGTGCGAAGCTTATGAAAGGGCATTATTGGGAGTATCTGAAGATGCTTCTGAGTTTTATACCGTGGGTTATTTTTTCTATGTTTACGATGTATCTGGCGCTGATCTGGCTGGTACCTTATATAGAAACCTGCATGGCGGTTTTCTATCGGAATATTTCCGGGGAATTTGATGAACCGCCGGCGGAGCCGTATCCTCCGGTGACACCGGTGGCTCAGTTTCATGATGAAACCGAGGCGTAGATAGGTGTCTCCCGACGGGGGTGCTTGGATGCGGCATGCATCGTCTTTCCAGGGGGGAGCACTTGAGGCGTGAGGCAGGTTCCCTTCCGGGATGGACCATTTTGGCATGGGGCAATTTTCGAGGGGGAAAGCACTCAAAGTTGCGAAGCCCGCTTTTCCCCCTCGCGCTCCCCCTTTCCGGGCACGCGAATTGTTGTTGGTTGTGGAGATGTGTGCACGTGTTGGAGGGGCGATGGATTCGGCGGTGCTGGATGTGGAAGTCTGTGCCGATTATGGTGGATATGCCGGAAGCTGATGAAATGTGTGTGCACAGTGGATGCACGTATTCTACGGTATTGGATATGAAACACTGTGCCGATTTATAAGACGGCAATGTATTAACAAAGCGTTTGTTACTCGCTCCGTACGAAAAGCGGTCTGCGAAGCAGACCTGTTTCTGAATAACAGCCATACAAGTTACAGGCTGTAGTCAGGGAACAGGCCTGCTACGCAGGCCGCTTTCACGTCCACCTTGAACCAACAATCGGCTCAGCCTGACACTGCCAGTACAGCAGAATACAGGACTGAGCCGATAAAGTTACACATTCCACAACGCATCACAACGGCGTGGCCAGGAGGGGAAGAGCGCGAGAAGGGGAGACGGCCTTCGCAACTACGAGTGCTTCCCCTTCTCGCAAATTTCCTACTTTCATAAAGTAAAACTTATAATTCAAAAAAGAGAAACACGCACATTTCCTAACCCGTTCCATAAAATAAAACCTATAATTCAAAAGAGCCCCCCACACACTTCTAACACGTTTCATAAAGCAAAAATCACAATTCAAAAAAGAACCACATACATCCCTACAGGTTCAAAGGAAGTCGTCCCACAACATCCTTTGTCAAAACTCCAATGAGAATACCTGCCACGACACCTGCCACCAGCAGTGCCGGAGCATAAACCATCAAACTCGTGTTACTCACCACGATCATGGCAACGATCAACTGCCCAACATTGTGCGTAACACCCCCCGCCACACTGATCCCGATCAAACTAAACCCAGAATGCTTTTTCAGCAGATCCATCACAGTCAGGCTGAGCGCAGCGCCAGCCAGACTATACAAAATACTGAACAGATTCCCAAACATAAATCCGATCACAAGTATCCTCACAACGGACACAAGAGCCGCTTCTTTGATCGTATATCGGTCCAGTATAAAAAGCACCGCCAGGTTTGCAAGCCCGAGTTTGATACCTGGAATCCCTGCGAACACAGGAACCAGTGACTCCACATATCCAAAGATGATCGCCACAGCGGAAAATAATCCAAGATAAGCTGTTTTTCGCTTCATAAATAAACCCTTTCATTTCTTACAGATGTGTCCCGGACAGAATGCCATCCGTCAGAGAAAAACTGTACGGCGAACGCACATTACGTATATTTTCCGTAACATCTTACGTAACCGCATCGATCTTCGGTGAACCCTCAGAATCCGAATCCTCCGCAGTATTTTCCCCTTCGATCACAACCTTATTAGGAAGGCAGATGATGGAACCGCCATGTTCATCTACGGCCTTCTGTTTCATACAATAATGATCCGGGCAGGTAGCC
>CAVEKJ010000058.1:0-9023 GCA_963616205.1 Prevotella sp. | reverse complement strand
TGCCATGGAAGGACGCATCGGTTACGAGGAAAAAGGCGAAAACGGTTTCGGCTATGACCCGATCTTTTATCTTCCGGAATACGGCTGCACTTCCGCAGAACTCTCCATGGAAGAGAAAAACAAGATCAGCCACCGCGGAAAAGCTCTCCGCCTTATAAAGGATGAACTTGTATGAAGGTGCTGATCGTAAGCGATACCCACGGCAGAGACGAAAATCTGGAAACAGCCGTGAACCGGGAAGCGCCCTTTGATATGCTGGTGCATTGCGGAGATGTGGAAGGCAGGGAATTTTTTATCGAAGCCCTTGCAGAATGCCCCTGCAGTATTGTCTCCGGAAACAACGATTTTTTCTCCGATCTTCCAAGAGAAGACGTGATCGATATCGAAGGAAACAAAGTTCTTGTGACCCATGGCCATTATTACGGCGTTTCCATGGCCTTTGACCAGCTGGCAGAAGCAGCCCGGGCAAGGGGATGCAATGCTGCCTTTTTCGGACACATCCATGTGCCGGTGGTTGAAAAAGAAGACGGGATCCTTCTGGTAAACCCGGGAAGTCTGGCCTTCCCGAGACAGCGTGGCAGACGTCCAAGCTATGCAGTTCTGGAAACTGATGGAAAGGGTGCCATGCATGTGGAGATCCGATATCTATAGTGTCGTTAAAAAGACAGGAAATTGTCATAAATGATAAATTTTGTGGTAATATTCCACATATATACAGCAAAAACGATTGCGAAAGCAGTTCATGTGCTATATAATGGACATGTAGTTGTGTAAGCGAATATGAATTGAGAACACTACATGTATTTCAGAATAAATAAAGGGGGAGAATACATGCCTGCGATTCTTATAGGAAGCCTTGGCTTTTTGTGCTGCTTCCTGTACGATCATAACAGTATCTGGCTGAAGAAAAGATTTCTTCACCCGTTTTTTAGCATAGGATGTTTCCTGATCGCAGCGTCAACAGTTCTGGTGATCCGGGACTGCTGGCCGCGACGGGGAACTTCTTTTTTTATTTCTGCAGTTTTTCTGGCAGCAGCACTCCTGTTTCTGATACTGTTGGTCTATACATTGTTTTTTGCGCTGCCTTTTGATGAGACTTACGTGAAGGAAAATCATGAAAGGCTGGCATATACGGAGGGAGTTTATGCACTCTGCCGGCATCCCGGTGTACTCTGGTTCGCCGGATTTTATTTTTGCCTGGCCGGATTTTTAGGATCCGGGAAGGCGCTTGGGGCTTTTGTGGTCCTTATCATGTGGAATATATTGTACATTTACTACCAGGACAGGATCGTGTTTCCGGAGACATTCAGTAATTACGGAGCGTACCAGCAGACCACTCCCTTTCTGATCCCGGACCGAAACAGCACAGCTGCCTGCATAAAAACATGGCAAAAAGGGGGAAAAAGGCGGTGAGTCTTGGCGAAAAGCTTCGGCATCAGCAGTATGATGCCATCTGGAAAGAATACTGCGGATTTCTTGATCTGACAATACAGGATTATATGAAGATCCAGAACCGGCTGATGGAAGAGCAGATCCGGCTCTGGTCAGACTGTGAACTGGGAAAAAGCATCCTGAAGGGAAGGAGACCGTCCGGGATCGATGAGTTTCGCCGGCTGGTGCCTCTTACTACCTATGAGGATTATGCGGACATGCTTCTTCAGAAAAGAAGCGAAACACTCCCGGGCAATCCCATCATCTGGATACAGACCACCTGGGAAGGCGGGCGCCATCCGGTAAAGGTGGCACCCTATACGAGAAGTATGCTGGATACCTACAGGAATAATGTAGTAGCCTGCCTCATATTGTCTACAAGCCGTGAAAAGGGCAAATTTGATGTGGAGGAAACGGACAAGATCCTCTATGGACTGGCGCCGCTGCCCTTTGCCACAGGCCTTTTTCCGCTGGCGCTGAAAGAAGATATTGACATCCGTTTTCTTCCGGAAGTGGAAGATGCGGTAAATATGAGCTTCAGCGAACGGAACAAAGAGGGCTTTAAGATGGCCATGAAACAGGACGTGGAATTTTTCTTCGGCCTTGGAAGCGTGGCTTATGCAGTGAGTCAGAGCCTGACCGGAAGCGCGTCATCCCGGAAAGGTGGGACTTCTTTTTCTGAACTTCTGCATTACAAACCAAAGATGCTCAAAAGGATCCTCAGTGCCAAAAAGACCTGCGAGAAAGAGAACAGGGAACTTCTCCCAAGAGATCTTTTTCACCTGAAGGGCTTTATGGTGGCGGGGACTGACAACCAGTGCTATAAAGACGATCTGGAAGAAATGTGGGGGATCCGGCCCATGGAGCTTTTTGCAGGGACAGAGCCTTCCATCATAGGAACCGAGACCTGGACCAGGAACGGGATGTACTTTTTCCCGGATACCTGCTTTTATGAGTTTATTACCGAAAAAGACATGCTCCATAATTATGAAGATCCCACGTTTATCCCCCCGACCTATCTTATGGATGAGGTGGCCCCGGGGGAGAAATATGAACTGGTGATCACCGTGCTGAAAGGTGGAGCTTTTGCCCGGTACCGGGTGGGCGATATGTACCGGTGCGTGGGCCTCACAAACCGGGAAGACCAGACACAGATCCCGAGATTCGAGTACATAGACCGTGTACCGTGGATCATCGACATCGCAGGATTTACCAGGATCTCGGAGAACGGCATCAAGAGTGTGATGAAACTGTCCGGCCAGCCGGTAACGGACTGGATCGCGGTAAAAGAATATAACGAGAAAAAACGTCCATATCTGCATCTTTATATAGAAGTAAAAAAAGAAGCGCTGATGTATCAGGCCATGAGCACGGACATCCTGAAAGAGCTTCTGACCACATATTTTAAATACATCGATCAGGATTACCGGGACCTGAAAAAAATCCTGGGCATGGATCCCCTTGTGGTGACGATCCTGCGCTGCGGTACCTTCCATCTCTATGAATCCAGACATGGACGGAAGCCACGGCATATGAGCACCCCTTACTACGAGGTGGCGGAACTTTTGCGACTGCAGGATGAGATAGGATCCGGGAATATGAGGAAGTAACTATGGAAAGCTATATTTCATTTTCAATCATTTCAGTTTTTTTCTATACATTTATGATACTGACTCTTCTGGCAGGAAAACGGAGCCGGATCATCAACAGTTTCATGTGTGTGCTTGGAGGGATGCTCTGCTGGACGCTGGGCTCTTTTCTGATGCGTATGGAAGCAAGGCCTTCTTACATCCTCTGGTATTATGTATCCCTGGCCGGTATTTTGTTCCTGCCATATTTTTACTATGTGTTCATCAGTGAATTTATGGGAGTCCGGGTGCAAAGAAAAAGCAGAATCCCCCTTCTTCTGATGGCACTGCTTTTTGTGGTCAACATTCCCGGAGGGATCATCCTGCGCTGGCCGGATCTGATCCGGAAAAACGGGGATGCACATTTTGTCTACGAGATCACACCCTGGTTTCTTCTGTTCTTTGTGGTGGCAGGCGCAATCATTATCCAGATCTTTATCACCCTGTATCGTGGATGCCGGAGACATCCCGGGTACCGCAAACAGATCGAACCCCTGCTTGCGGGGATCCTGATCATCTTTGCAGGAAACCTTGCACTGGCAGTTCCGGCATTTTCAGGTTTTCCTATTGATATTGTAAGCGGTCTGGTCAATGCCATCCTGATGCTCTATGCGCTGACCAGGAGACGGCTGTTCCAGATGCGCCGCCTTGCCTCAGACGGGATCTGCTTTGGCGTAGGCGTGGTGCTGACACTGGTACTGTTTTACAATCTTTCACCGTATCTGATGAGTTATATCCGGATTCTGCTTCCGGCAGCAGAGGAATATCATGTGCTGATCTTTTCCTCCATTTTCCTGATCTCTGCGTGGCTGGTCACCGTGCTGTGGAAATGCCTGGTGAACAACGTTTTTATCAAAAAAGAGATCCAGCAGTCCCAGGAGCTGAAAGATTTCAGCCAGTCTGTATCCAGAACGCTCCGGGTAGGAGAGATCCTGTGCAATACGGTAAATGTGCTGAAAGAAACCACCAATGCAGGCCGTATCTACATCTGTCTCAAGGATAAAAAATCCGGAGAATATCAGGCGGTTTACAGCGACCGCCCGCTGAACGACCTGACCTTTTCCCTGAAAGCGGACAATCCGGTGGTCACCTGGCTTACCAGGAACGAGGACTGTGTGATGATCCGGGATTTCCGGTCTTCCACTGCCTATAAATCCATGTGGGAATCTGAGAAACAGCTGACCGCAAAACTGGGGATCGAGTGCTGTGCAGGGCTTCGTCAGAACGATGACCTGACCGGTATCATCGCCATTTCCGGTGACGGACATAAGAGCCTGAACCACAATGATCTTGCAATGCTCTCTTCCGTCAGTTCTGTAGCATCCATTGCCATCAAAAATGCCAGACTCTATGAGGCGGCATGGACGGAGGCAAGGACCGACGAGCTCACAGGACTTCTGAACCGGAAATATTTTTACGAGGTCCTGGATGAGGAATACGAAAAAAACAAAGACGGTTCCCTTGCCCTGATCCTGATCAACATTGATGATTTCAAGCTTTACAATCAGCTGTACGGAAATCAGCAGGGAGACATCGCTCTTAGCAAAGTGGCAGATATCATCCGGGCAAGTGTGGGCGAGCGGGGATATGTGGCACGGCACAGTGCCAAGGAATTTGCGGCGTTGATGCCAAATTACGATGTTTTTTCCGCAAGAAACCTGGCAGAATCTATTCAGAAACAGATCCTGCACATGCGCAACGATTCCGCAGACTACAAGCTGAAGATCCTTACCGTCAGTGTGGGGATCAGTGCGGCACCTTATGCGGCCCGCTCCGCAAAAGAACTTCTGGATAATGCAGATCTGGCAGTCTATCATGTGAAGCGCAGCGGCAAAAACGGCATCGAGATCTTTGATACCATGCTGAAAGAGAGTCTGGATGAGGAAAACGCAGAAAAGAAATCCGATCATGAGCACATTTATCAGTCTTATGAGTCCACCATCTATGCGCTGACCGCAGCCATTGATGCCAAAGATCATTACACCTTCGGACATTCCAACAATGTTGCCTACTATGCCACAAGCCTTGCGAAGGCGCTGAACTATACAACAGAAATGGTGGAGATCATCCGTCAGGCGGCCCTCCTCCATGATGTGGGAAAGATCGGGATTCCGGAGCACATCCTTAACAAAGAAGGCAGGCTCACCGATGAGGAGTACGAGATCATGAAGGGCCATGTGGAGGCATCCATCGGGATCATCCGTCACCTGCCGTCCCTGGATTATGTTATCCCGGCAGTCATCGGCCATCACGAGCGTTACGATGGAAAAGGCTATCCCAGACGGATCGCGGGAGAAGATATCCCGGCATCTGCAAGGATCCTCTGTATTGCGGATTCCTTTGACGCCATGACATCCAAACGTTGTTATAAGGAACTGATGCCTGTGGAAAAAGCCCTTCGTATTATAAGAGAAGAGGAAGGAAGACAGTTCGACCCGGATATGGCGGAAGTATTCATCCGTGCCTTTCAGGAAGGAAAGATCCGCCTGGCAGAACCGGCGGAGCTGAAACGGGGAGAACAGATATAGAAATTATGGAAATACGACAATTTCTGTTGATTTTGTGGCATAAAAAGCATTGATGATTGAAACAATCTCAAACCCCCAGCAGAGCTGGGGAGACTCGTGGACGCAAGGGGCGATAAATGTAGTATCAAATTAAAAACCTCCGTTGTACAATGAATGTGGGTCTAGCAAACCACATAAAAGACAACGGAGGTATCCATGGATAATCAAAGTTTAGCACATAGTAGATATAATTGCACGTACCATATTGTATTTATTCCAAAATATAGAAGAAAAGTGATGTTTGGAAAGCTACGAAAAGATGTAGGAGAGATATTAGGAAAAGTATGCAAGATGGAAGGAGTAACAATATTAAAAGCAGCAACTCTTCCAGAACATGTACATATGTATGTATCGATTCCGCCGAAATTAAATGTGTCAAAAACAATAGGTCGAATCAAAGGAAAGAGTGCATTAATGATATTCGACAGACATCCAGAATATAGAGACAGAAATAATCGTCACTTTTGGGCAAGAGGATACTATTGCGAAACGGTAGGTAACGTCAATGAGGAAACAATAAAACAGTACATACAGGAACAATACGAAAGAGAGCGTTTAGAGGGGGACTCAGAAAAGTAAAAAAGAGCCGCTTTTAAGCGGCCACCAGTAACTAAAGGAGAAAATCACTTCTCACTTGGAACAACAACTGGTCCCGGCAGCTATAAACTGATCATCACAGTGACAAAAGATGATCGAACGATCATGACGGTACCATACTATTTTATCATCCAGTAACTATATAAGAACGATCCAACTAAATAACTATCACCATATCCAAACAAGGTCCGGCTCAGTGCACGATCAAACGAAGCAGCATTGAGCCCGGATCTTTTTTAATACCAGGGAATGGCGTTGACGATATAGAATCTATTACGATATACTGTAAAGAAAGACAGAGTGAGTTAAAAGTGTGGTTTCAGAAAGGGGCGGACATAAATGGGAAGATTTGTAAATCCGGATAACAGTGCATTTCAGGTTGCGCTGAATTCCAGGATATATGTGGATAAAACAGGATTGTTAGAGTATACAAATACTGTTTTGGATACTACGGATGCCTATATTTGCAACAGCCGTCCGCGAAGATTTGGAAAATCCTATGCGGCGAATATGCTTACTGCGTATTACAGCAAAGGAGCGGATTCCGAAAAAATGTTTTCAGGGCTGGAGATCAGTAAAGCAGCAGATTTCAAAAAACATCTCAATAAGTATGATGTGATCCATATAGATATCCAGTGGTTTCTGGCAAATTGTGTAAAAGTAGATAGCATTGTTACGTTTATCACAGAGAGTATACTGGATGAGCTGAAAACGATTTATCCATGTGTGTTACCATCAGAAGAGATATCTTTGCCAGATGCTCTTTCAAGGATCAGGGAGAAAACAGGGCAGAAATTCATTGTGATCATTGATGAGTGGGATGTTCTGATCCGAGATGCGGCGGCGAATCCCAAAGCTCAGAAAGAATATATTAATTTTCTCAGGGGAATGTTCAAGGGAACAGAACCGACCAGATATATACAGCTTGCATATCTTACCGGTATTCTTCCGGTCAAAAAAGAAACGACACAGTCGGCACTTAATAATTTTGATGAATTTACAATGTTAAGTGCGGGTAATCTTGCACCGTATATTGGATTTACAGAAGATGAGGTGCGGAAGCTTTCAGAAGAATACCATCAGGATTTTGATGAAGTTAAACGGTGGTATGACGGATATCTTTTAAAGGACTGTCAGGTTTATAATCCGAGAGCTGTGGTCAGTGTGATGCTTAAAGGAGAGTTTAAAAGTTACTGGTCAGAAACAGCGTCCTATGAAGCAATCGTACCTCTTATCAATATGAATTATGACGGATTGAAAACATCGATCATAGAAATGTTATCTGGTGCATCCGTGAAGGTTAATACAGCGACGTTCAAAAATGACACGGCGAATATAAGAAACAGAGATGATGTGCTGACATATATGATCCATCTTGGATATCTTGGTTATGATCAGACAAGGAGAATGGCATTTGTTCCTAATGAAGATATAAAGCAGGAATTAAAGAATATTGTTAATATTATAAAATAAAGTACCTCAGATTATGTACAATACAACATAACCTGAGGTATTTTTTTTAGTTATTTCTGTAGGATTTTATTTATCATCTCCGGTAAGTCGCAGCACATCCCGGATCTCGTCTACATTCATGTCCAGGATGACGGCAAGTTCATCGATGGTGAATTTGGTGGTGTCGTCATCGTCTGTGAGTTCTTTTACTGCGGATTCCAGGTTCTCGACTTTGGATACAAGGTAGTCGTCACGGAATTTCTGCTGTGTCTGCTCTTCGATGGCATGAAGGATCCCGCTGCGGATGCGGCCGCGCATCCAGGCGTCGTTCTTCTCCTTGGGCGCTGTCTCTTTGAGAGCCGCCAGAAGGGCCAGATTCGCCTCCTGAATAAGGTCGGCCAGATAAATCTCCTCACAGTTCAGTTCAGCGGCCATCTGAGCTGCCTGAGCCATGTAGAACTGGGTCAGGGCACCTTCGGCAGCAGTGTCGCCTTTGGCAAAAGAATGGAAGAGAGAAGTGAGATCATCGGAGTCAAGCCCCTCCGGAGAAAAACTTTCCATATAATCACTGAGATAAGCCTGTTCTTCAGCGGTAAGAGCGGCACGTGTACCAGGGAGCTCTTCTTCACTTCCGGATCCAGAGGAAGTGTCATTGGCTGTTGATGCTGCGCTGGCTGCTTCCTCGGCGCCTTCGATAGTGATTCCTTTTAATTTAAGATACTGAAGGATCTTTACGAGCTGTGAAGTGCTCAGATCGGATTCATCGAAATGCTCACGGATCTGCTGCTGGGAAAGCTGCTTGCCGTTCTCTTCGGCGATGGTGCAGATGTCGTTAAGCTTCTGCTGAAATAATTTTATATCCATGTAAAAAACATCTCCTTAATTTTCCAGATTTTCTTCTTGACTTTATTATCAGGATTATGATACCATAAGCCAGTCGCAAATGACAGGAAAACCTTAGAATAGACGGAAAAAACGTGAAAAAAAGTTTTTTTAAAAAAATTCAAAAAAGGTGTTGACATTTGTAAAAAGCTATAATATAATATCACTTGTCGTCAGGCAGGAAACACAAACGCAGACGACAACAACTGAATAATGACCATAAGTAAATGGTACATCGGGGTGTGGCTCAGTTTGGCTAGAGCGCCTGGTTTGGGACCAGGAGGCCGCAGGTTCGAATCCTGTCACCCCGACTGCTGTAAACTTATTACCGCAAGCATGCGGGTGTAGTTCAATGGTAGAACACCAGCCTTCCAAGCTGGATACGTGGGTTCGATTCCCATCACCCGCTTGTGCGATAGTGGCGTAGTTGGTAACGCGCGACCTTGCCAAGGTCGAGACCGCGGGT
>CAVEKJ010000057.1:0-9103 GCA_963616205.1 Prevotella sp. | reverse complement strand
ATACTGGAAGATCTCACAAGAGAATATCACAGAAGTACAGGCTCTTAAAGCTGTTCAAGAAGTCCAAGCAGGATCTGCTGGGCTTCTTTTTTTGTGTAGATCGATTCTTCGGCAGACAGAGATCCCAGGTAATCGTTCAGTGCCTGTCCGATACTGGTTTCTTTCAGATAGATGCAGAAAAACGTATCTTTTCCGGAAAGAAAACAGAGAAAAACGGAATAGTCGGACAGCACTTCCAGATGGATCCCGGTTTCCGAAAGTACGGAAGGTTTCAGGATACGGCATTTTTCGCTGCCCATATCCGTGTCAAGAAGATGCCGGAGGGCTTTTTTACGCTCTTCCTTTGGGAGGGGAGTCTGATGGTAGGAATAAGGCCCGTCAAGGAGACCGGTCCTGGCAAACTTCTGGATCCCGTTCAGGGTAAAGTAATTGCAGGAAAGATCGTCTTCTGTAAAAGCAAAGGAGGACTGCTTCAGAACAGAGGCCAGCTGCGTGTAAACCGGATCGGAAAGATCGATATCTCTGTTCTCAAACAGTGCCTGGATGAAACCGGGTCCGTAGGACATCAGTGCCAGGCAGGGATGGGATTCCAGTGCAAAATTTGCGGAGACATGGGTCTCCATGATAGTGCCAAAGATCTTAAGGATCTCGGAAGGGGAATCCGACTGCTGGAAAAACTGTCTGGAATTTTCAAGGGCCCGCCGGAACTCCTGGTGATAGGCATGGATCACTTCCGGATTTTCTGTAAAAACATAGGTCATCATATCCGAAGACAACAGCAGCAGTTTTTTCTCTGTGATGAAGAAAAACGGAAACAGTTCATAACTGGAGATCTCTCTTCCTGCCTGGGTATAATAATAGTAAGGCTGATAGTTTAAAAAGCCGGACAGGATCGGAAGGAGTGTACAGAGAAAGGTTTCCAGGTTCATATTGTAATCCGGTGATGATGCCGGATTCTGATGAAGAGGAAGGATCTGGACTACAGAGGGCAGCCTTCCATATTCGGGATAAAGATGGGCAAAGATCTGCACCAGAAGCCGACAGCTGGCCGGAAGATTGGTACAGATCGTTTCATCAGAACCGGAGGAAAGGATATCCTCAAAAAGGCTCAGGACTTTCTTTTCCACATCAAGAGAAAACTCTCCCTGATAAAATGGAAGGGAAGGAAGCCGCAGAAAGCCCTCGGGAGAAAAAGTCTGCTGAGAGCTGATGACACGGAGAAGTTCCTGGATGTATTTGCGGTTGTAGTAAACTTGTTTCCCGATCTTTTCTATTTTATATAATTCCATCAGTTCCCGGCGCTGGGACGGATTGATCCGGATGGAATCGCAGAACTGGCGGACAAAATCAATACCAGGAAGCCGTTTGCCTGTGATCATACGCTGCAGAGAGGTACGGTCAAGCCCGGATGATGCAGATAACTGGTAAACCGTTTCTCCTGTATCTTTTAGGTATTCCCGGCATTTGCTGCTAAAATCAGACATGATAATACTCCTTTTTACACTTATATGGCATTATTATACGGAAACAGATCATGAATTGCAATAATTTGCAAAAAAACAAGGCACAATTGTTAGCACATATTGCACGGGCTCTTTTTCAAAAATAAAATAGCATTATAGAGAAAGAGCAGGATGGAGGAAAACACAGCAATGGCAGTGATGACGATTGCGATATGTGATGAGATACGAAAAGATGCACAGAAACTCGTAAAGCAGCTTTCCACACTGGTCCCGGAGGCGGAAATTATCGTATACCGGACCAGAGAAAGTCTTCTTGAGGGACTTAGCGAGGGGCACAAAGTCTGCAATCTGATATTTCTGGGGCTGGACGGCGAACGGGGAAACAGTCTGGAAACGGTGCGGGCAATGCGTCTGAAAGGAAATTATATCCCGGTTGTCATGGTGGCAGAGAATGAGAGATTCTACAAAGAAGCGTTTGAGGTGTTTGCCTATAATTATCTGACAAAACCCGTTGACAGCGGAGAACTGGAACATGTCCTGATACCGGTTCTGGAAGCCTGTGAAAGAGAGGGCGGGAGAGCATTGCATTTTCATTACCGGACGCAGGTCTATACACTGCGTCACAGTCATCTGGCATACATATCCAGTAGCCTTCATAATGTGACATTTCACCTTACCGATGGCAAAAAACTCAGATGCAGAGCCAGACTGGGGGATTTTGCGGGACAGCTGTCGGACAGCAGTTTTCTGAGATGCCACCAGAGTTTTTGCATCAACATGGAAAAAGTGACTTCACTTAATAAGAACAGTTTTGTGGTCGGACAGACGGAAATTCCGATTTCCAGAGCATACCTGAAGACTGCAAGAAAGAAATACAAAGATTATCTGGCAGAGCAGAAGGTTTGCTCTTGACAGCTCCTTTTTGGTATGGTACTATTACCATACGCTTTCACGTGGTAGAGTGACCACGTGATAAAGGAATGACAGGAAAAAGGAGAACGATCATGAAGAAGAGAACAGTTGCAGTAGTGATGGCGGCAGCGATGACAATAGGAATGATGGTAACAGGAGTAAGCGTACAGGCTGGTGTTGAGGATAAGACACTGATCGTCGGATTTGACGCTGAGTACCCGCCATTTGGATACAAGGATGATAACGGAGAATATGTAGGATTTGACCTTGACCTGGCTCAGGAAGTATGTGATAATCTTGGCTGGGAACTTGTTAAGAAACCGATCAACTGGGATTCCAAGGACATGGAGCTGAATTCCGGAACCATTGACTGTATTTGGAACGGCTTCACCATCAACGGACGTGAGGATGATTATACATGGACAGATCCTTACATCAACAATGAGCAGGTAATGGTGGTTGCCAAGGATTCCGGAATTGAGAAACTTGCAGACCTTAAGGGCAAGAACGTAGTGGTACAGGCTGCATCCGCTGCACTGGACGCACTGAACAACGATGACAACAAGGATCTTACAGACAGCTTCGCATCCCTTACAGAGAACCCGGATTATAACACCGCATTTATGAACATTGATTCCGGTGCTGCAGATGCGGTTGCTGTTGATATCGGTGTTGCAAACTATCAGCTTTCCCAGAGAGGTAAGGATAAATATGTGATCCTTGACGAGCCGATCCAGAACGAGCAGTATGGTATCGGATTCAAGAAGGGCAACGATGAGCTGAAAGATCTGGTATGGGATGAGGTTAAGAAGCTGGACGAGGCCGGTGAGGTTGACAAGCTTGCAGACAAGTATGAGCTGGATAAAAACATGCTCTGCATCAGCGAAGATAAGGACGCGGAAGATTCTGATTCCACAGAAGCTGACGCAGAAGAGAGTGCAGACAGCACAGAGAAAGATGCAGATTCCGAGTCCAAGTAATTCAGGCTTGGAGCGCAGTGGAAACTGCGGAGATCCGTTTTATCAGAAAAATGTCTAACAGGAAATAAGAAACATAGCAGGAGCTTTTAGCGTTTCTGCATAAAAAAGGAAATGAGGGTGTTTCGGTACAGAGCAGGATGCCGGGCACGCTCATTTCCTGTTGTTTACAGGAATTACAGGTATCAGTCCAATAAATGGGACTGATACTCCGAACCAGGAGGAAAAAAATGACTTTAAGTGTAATGCTTCAGCAGCTGGCAGGAGGAATGTTGGTCTCCATTGAGATCTTTTTTGTAACGTTGCTGTTTTCGCTGCCGCTGGGACTTCTGATCTGCTTTGGCAGAATGTCCAAAAACAAAGTGATCCGTGCCATTGTATCCGCGTACATATCCATCATGCGAGGAACTCCTCTGATGCTGCAGCTGATGGTTGTATACTTCGGACCGTATTTTATCTTTGGAATCCGGATTTCCATGGGATACAGCCTGATCGCTGTATTTATCGCGTTTGCCATCAACTATGCAGCTTATTTTGCAGAGATCTACCGTGGCGGTATTGAATCTATGCCGGTAGGCCAGTATGAAGCTGCAAAAATTCTCGGCTATAATAAGGTGCAGACATTTTTCCGCATCATCCTCCCTCAGGTGATCAAGAGGATCCTGCCCTCCATCACCAATGAGGTCATTACCCTGGTCAAGGATACTTCCCTTGCCTTTGTTGTGGCAGTAGCGGAGATGTTTACCATTGCCAAGCAGATCGCAAGTGCCCAGACGACGATGATGCCCTTTGCCATTGCCGCTGTCTTTTATTATGTATTCAACCTGATCGTGGCAGTTGTGATGCAGAAGGTTGAGAAGAGCATGAATTACTACCGTTAACCGGAATGGAGAGTACAGAATATGAAATTATTTGAAATGAAACATATCAAAAAAAGCTTTGACGGGCTGGAAGTTCTCAAAGATATCTCTCTTGATGTGGAAGAGGGAGAAGTTTTAAGTATCATCGGTCCTTCCGGTTCCGGTAAATCCACCATCCTGCGCTGTGCCACAGGCCTTGAGACACCGGACAGCGGTGAGATCATCAAGCATGGTGATGTGGGACTGGTGTTCCAGCAGTTCAATCTGTTCCCGCATTTTTCCGTAATAAAAAATATCGTGGACGCACCTTTAAAAGTGCAGAAAAGAAAAAAAGACGAGGTCTATGCCCAGGCAAGAAGTCTTCTTAAGAAAATGGGTCTTGCAGACAAGGAGAATGCCTATCCCTTCCAGCTTTCCGGAGGACAGCAGCAGCGAGTATCCATTGCCCGTGCCCTGTGTATGAACCCGAAGATCCTGTTTTTTGATGAGCCAACATCCGCACTGGACCCGGAGCTTACCGGTGAGATCCTGAAGGTCATCAAGGATCTGGCCCAGGAGCACATCACTATGGTGATCGTCACTCATGAGATGAGTTTTGCAAGAGATATTTCCGATCGTATCATTTTTATGGATAAAGGTGTGATCGCTGTAGAGGGAAGCCCGCAGGAGGTATTTTCTTCTGATAATGGAAGAATGAAGGAATTCCTGGGAAAATTCCACCAGGGGATGGAGTAACAAACGGTTGCTTTTAAAGAGGCAATGTTATATAATTTCAAGAGGCGTGAGTTAACCAGCTCCGGGCAGATAACGGATCTTTCGCCATTCCGGCCCGGATGTATGTAATCAGGAGGATAATAATGAATACAGACAGATATGTAAGCCCGCTGTCAGAGCGGTACGCAAGCAAAGAGATGCAGTACATTTTTTCCCCGGACATGAAATTCCGCACATGGAGAAAGCTGTGGATCGCACTTGCTGAGACGGAACGTGAGCTTGGCCTTAACATTACCCAGGAGCAGATCGATGAAATGAAGGCTCATGCGGATGATATCAATTATGATGTGGCTAAGGAGCGTGAGCGTCAGGTTCGCCATGATGTAATGTCTCACGTGTATGCATTTGGTGTACAGTGCCCGAAGGCAAAAGGCATCATCCATCTGGGAGCAACCTCCTGTTATGTAGGAGATAACACTGACATTATCGTTATGACAGAGGCACTGAAACTTGTCCGCAAGAAACTTGTGAACGTGATCGCAGAGCTTTCCAAGTTTGCCGCACAGTACAAGGATCAGCCGACTCTGGCATTTACTCATTTCCAGCCGGCACAGCCGACAACCGTAGGTAAGAGAGCAACACTGTGGACACAGGAATTCCTGATGGATCTTGAGGATCTTGAGTATGTATTAAGTACCATGAAGCTTCTTGGTTCCAAGGGAACAACCGGTACACAGGCAAGCTTCCTGGAACTCTTTGACGGAGATCAGGAGACCATCGACAAGATCGATCCGATGATCGCCGAGAAGATGGGATTCAAGTCCTGCTATCCGGTTTCCGGACAGACTTATTCCAGAAAGGTTGACACCCGTGTGCTGAACATCCTTGCAGGAATCGCCGCAAGTGCACATAAGATGTCCAATGATATCCGTCTTCTTCAGCATCTGAAAGAAGTAGAAGAGCCGTTTGAAAAATCTCAGATCGGATCTTCTGCCATGGCATATAAGAGAAACCCGATGAGAAGTGAGAGAATCGCTTCCCTTTCCAGATATGTGATGATCGATGCCCTGAATCCGGCTATCACATCCGCAACACAGTGGTTTGAGAGAACTCTGGATGATTCCGCTAACAAGCGTCTCAGTGTTCCGGAAGGATTTCTTGCAATCGATGGAATCCTGGATCTTTGCCTCAATGTTGTAGACGGACTGGTTGTTTATCCGAAGGTTATTGAGAAGAGACTGATGTCTGAGCTTCCGTTTATGGCAACCGAGAACATCATGATGGATGCGGTTAAGGCAGGTGGAGACCGTCAGGAGCTTCATGAGCGTATCCGTGAGCTTTCCATGGAAGCTGGCAAGAACGTGAAGGTAGAAGGTAAGGACAACAACCTTCTTGAGCTGATCGCTGCTGATCCGGCATTTAACCTGACTCTGGAGAATCTTCAGAAGTCCATGGACCCGTCCAGATACACAGGACGTGCCAGAGAGCAGACAGAGGCATTTATCGCCAATGTGGTACAGCCGGTTCTTGATGCACACAAGGATCTGCTTGGCGTTAAGGTTGAGATCAACGTATAATACGTATAATCATAAATAGTAAGAATGAACACAGACAGGAATGCCGGATCTGATAAATGGGCTGCAGGTTACAGAGGAATCTATAACCTGTAACGGATACGGTATTCCGAATAATAGAGAAAGACACAAGGAGGAAACTGTGTTATGGTAACTGCAGTAGTAGGAGCAAACTGGGGAGATGAAGGTAAAGGCAAGATCACTGATATGCTTGCTGAGAAAGCCGATATCATCGTAAGATTTCAGGGTGGAGCCAATGCGGGCCACACCATCGTAAATGATTACGGTAAATTCGCACTTCATACACTTCCGTCAGGTGTGTTTTACGGACATACAACAAGCATCATCGGAAATGGTGTTGCACTGAATATTCCGGTATTCTTCAAAGAGTACAATGAAGTGGTAAGCCGTGGAGTACCGGCACCGAAGATCCTGATCTCAAACAGAGCACAGATGGTAATGTCTTACCACATTCTGTTCGATCAGTATGAGGAAGAGCGTCTTGGCGGCAAGGCTTTCGGTTCCACAAAATCCGGAATCGCTCCATTCTATTCTGACAAATATGCAAAGATCGGCTTCCAGGTAAGTGAGCTCTTTGATGAGGAAGCACTGAAAGAGAAAGTTGTACGTATCTGCGAGACCAAGAACGTTACACTTGAGCATCTCTATCACAAACCGCTTCTGAAACCGGAAGATATCATGAATGAGCTGATGGAATACAAGAAGATGGTTGAGCCATACGTATGTGATGTATCTCTCTATCTCTGGAACGCACTGAAAGAGGGCAAACAGGTTCTTCTCGAGGGACAGCTTGGAACCTTAAAAGACCCGGATCACGGAATCTATCCGATGGTTACCTCTTCTTCCACACTGGCTGCTTACGGTGCTATTGGAGCAGGTCTGCCGCCATATGAGATCAAGAAAGTCGTTACAGTCTGCAAAGCTTACTCCAGTGCAGTAGGAGCAGGTGCATTCGTTTCTGAGATCTTCGGAGAGGAAGCTGATGAGCTGAGAAGACGTGGCGGTGACGGCGGTGAGTTCGGTGCTACTACAGGCCGTCCGAGACGTATGGGATGGTTCGACTGTGTTGCATCCAAATATGGCTGTCGTCTCCAGGGAACTACATACCTGCAATATGTGTCGGCATGGTCTCGATGTTCAATCCGATGGCTGTGGTCTTTCCACCAAAGCCCTGCGGTCCGATACCAAGCTTGTTGATCTTCTCCAGCATCTCTTTCTCAAGATCTGCATAGAATGGATCCGGATTTTCTGTATTCAGCGGGCGCATCAGAGCTTTCTTTGCAAGAAGTGCACATTTGTCAAAAGTTCCTCCGATACCAACACCAACTACCATTGGCGGACATGGGTTCGGGCCTGCTGTCTCTACAACCTCAAGAATGAAATCCTTGATTCCCTGAAGGCCTGCGGACGGTTTGAACATACGGATCTGGCTCATGTTCTCGCTTCCGAAACCTTTCGGTCCTACGGTAACTTTTACCTGATCTCCCGGAACAATCTCTGTATAGATCATAGCCGGTGTATTGTCACCTGTGTTTCCACGACGTACAGGATCTTTGACAACGGATTTTCTGAGATAGCCTTTGTCATATCCGCGGCGTACACCTTCATTGATGGCATCGTTTAAATCTCCGCCTGTAAAATGAACGTCCTGGCCGATTTCAAGGAATACACATGCCATTCCCGTATCCTGGCAAATCGGAACATTCTCGCTGTCCGCAATGTCAAAATTCTCAATAATGTTATCAAGGACACCTTTGGCGATCTCGCCGTCCTCACAGGCACGGCAGGTTTTGATCGCATCTTTCACATCTTCCGGAAGATGCTCATTGGCTTCGATACAGAGTTTTTCGATGACATCTGTAAGTCTGCTTACTTCGATTTCTCTCATAATAGACCCCTTTCGCTTATCTCATATGTTTATTTTTTATAATAACACATTTTTAGCGCTCGTGACGAGCATATTTTGGCAAAAGCATCGGAGATACATCTCCTGTATCAACTCCTGCACTTTTCAGTTCCTCTGCATATTTTTCAATATGATCCAAGTTCATGGTACCAAGCTCTACCTCTTTGCATTTGACAGCCGCTTTTTTGCCGGCATTTCTTCCGAATACGATTACATCCAGAAGGGAATTTCCCATCAGTCTGTTTCTTCCGTGGATTCCACCTGCTGCCTCTCCTGCAACCAGAAGGTTCGGGATTTCTTTTGTAAATCCATCTCCATTGATCTCAAGTCCGCCATTCTGGTAATGAAGGGTCGGATAAATAACGATCGGAACTTTTCTCATATCAATGCCGTAGTTCATGTACATACGGAACATAGCAGGGATTCTCTTTTCGATGGTTCCCTCGCCTCCCAGGATCTCGATCATCGGAGTATCCAGCCATACACCTTTCAGTCCGCCAGGAACTTCCACACCACGGCCTTCCTCACACTCACGGATAACACCGGATGCATTTACGTCACGGGTTTCCAGCGGATGAATGTAAGCTTCTCCGTTTGCATTTACAAGCTGTGCACCAACGGAACGAACTTTCTCTGTTACCAGAGCACCCATGATCTGAGACGGATAGATTGCACC
>CAVEKJ010000056.1:0-9115 GCA_963616205.1 Prevotella sp. | reverse complement strand
ACGCAGAGACGAGTAACTTAAGGAGGTATAAAACTATATGACTACACAGCCAGCAGCTCTATTATATAATTTCAACGATCCGAACCGGCTCCGCCTGATCCGCCGCTATCTGAACCGCCAGAAAGTAAAAGTACGGATCGTAACCACACCGGAGTTTCTCCATCCACTTGGATATCTGTTTGAGCTTCCGGGATTTCAGCCATCCACACAGTTTAATCTTGGAGCAAATTTCAGTGATGAAATGCTGGTGCTGAAGGATTTTTCCAGCGAGCAGATGGACGCATTCCTGGCGTTTTTCCGGGAAGAGCAGATTTCTTCGGTTGCATTAAAAGCCATGCTCACACCGGTGACACAGCACTGGTCTTCGGTTCAGCTGCATGATGAACTTGCGAAGGAACATAAGATGATGCATAAAAAATAAATACTATTTGCTAACGAAAAAGGAGGCCGCTTCTCAAGCAGTCTCCTTTTTCTGAATATGTTTTAGGTTTGGTTATAAGAAAGAATTTATCATTTTTTATAATACTGGCAATTATCTTGTTACGATGTCTACCGGCACGTTGAAGATTTTTGCGACTTTCAGGATGGTATCGATGTGTCTTCCTGTAGCAGCTGCCATATGATGTGTCGGGCCAGCCTCGCTCCAGCGGTTTACAAACTCTCTTGCTCCGCAAGTGAAACGTGTTCTCATGTTTGTATCACCGAAGGAAAGGATCGGTCCTTCCTCATTTACGCCCTCAGCTACAACGAATTTGAAGTTTCCGTCTTTGTCCTGAGTAATTGCAAGGTAGGTTACAGGGCCTGTGTATGGATAGAACTGTGTCAGGTATCCGCCGCCTGTTTTGCCGTGGAATACCGGCACGATCTTCATGGTTGGTTTCTTGTCAGAGATGTCAGCGTCTCCACTTCCGGAATGTCCGATGATGCAGATGTCATCATTGAAGTCGATGGAGTACATCTCAGAAAGCTGGCCTGTACCGGAAATTGTCTTTAAGATACTCATTGCCATGGCAACTTTCATATCGCCCTCTACAGCGCATGCAGTACCCTGTTTGATCAGCATGGAGAATGCCGGAATCAGCATACTGTCAAGGACACCAGCTTTACCCTGTGCAAATCCGTCGTAATGGGAAGCGATCATTCCAAGATGCTCGTCTTTTACCCACTTTTCAAAAGCAACAACGTATTTAGCCATATCCCATACTTTCTCAATTGTGCCGCCGCCCTCGATATCAAAGGTATCAATGATATCCTGTGCTTTTGCACGGATAGCTTCCTCGTCTGTGATATCGTCAGCGATCGCCCACATCTTCTCCCAGTCAAACTGTTTTGTGTAGAGGAACATTCTGTTGTAGAGGTTTGTCTCATCGATGTACAGATCCATCATACCTGGGTATGGTCTTCCGATCTGTGCAATGTTAGTCTCACGGAATCTTCTTCTTACCTGAGCAGCTTTGCACCAGTCTTCGATCTCAGCCTGAACTGCAGGATCTCCGCCTTCTACAACGCCTGTGATAACTGCATGTCTCTTGCCAGCTCTCTCAAGGTCAGCAACTGCTTCACCTACAGCGCCGCATGCGTAGCCTTCGCCCAGCCAGGAAGCAATGTCAGTGTGCTCATAATCCAGTGCTTTGAGCTTCTGAACATTTACAAGAACAACCGGAACATCAAGGTCACGGATTGCAGGAAGCATGTTGTAAGATGTTGCATATGTCAGCATCTGAAGAAATACAAGGTCAACATCTGCTGCACGGAACTTATCTCCTGCTACCATTGCCTGCTCTTTTGTTGTAACCATTCCACCGTCGATGATCTCTACGGTATCCGGGATTGTTTTTTTGAATGCATCATACTGTGCCTCGAATTCCGGTACCAGTGACGGGAACTGTGGAAGATATGCGCCTAAAGCAATTGAAAATACACCAACTTTTGCCTTTGTGTTAACTAACATAATAAAACCTCCAATTATTTTTATTTATGCTTTGTATACTTTGATACCGAAGGACTCATGGATTGTGGTACGAGCCTCCTCGATAGATTTGAACTCCTCAGCTTTCAGCATCTGTGCTGTGATATTGCCGATCGCAGTTGCCTCACCCGGGCCTGCATGGATTTCTTTCTTTGTAGCTTTTGCAGTAAGGTCATTTAAGTAACCTGCATTGGAACCACCGCCTACGATATGGATACGGCTGTAGGTTCTGCCTTTCATCTCCTCAAGCTCTTTTGCAGTCTTTGCGTAGCACTCTGCAAGGCTTGTATAGATAACGGTTGCGATCTCACCAAGAGTTTCCGGAACTTTCTGGCCTGTTCTGCGGCAATAGTCCTGAACCTCTTTTGTCATATTCTCAGGGGAAAGGAAGCACTCATCGTTTGCGTCTACTCTGGACGGGAAGTCTTTTGCTTCCTCTGCCATCTCGCAGATCTGAGCAAAGCTGTATGCGTCATCAAACTCATGACGTACAGACTGGATCATCCACAGACCCATGATGTTCTTCAGGTAACGGAAACGTCCTGCGTATCCACCCTCGTTTGTGAAGTTCATCTCGCAGCTCTTTTCGGAGCAGTCTGCTTCTTTTCTCTCGATTCCCATCAGAGACCATGTTCCGGAACTGATGTAAATGAAATCGTCGTCATTTGCAGGAACAGCAAGTACTGCAGATCCTGTATCATGAGTAGCCGGTGCTACAACCTCAAGGTCAAATCCAACAGCTTCTTTTACTGCGTCTGTTAAATGTCCGATGCTTGTGCCAGGCATGATCAGTTTCTGGAAAATCTTTTTCGGATATCCAAGCATGTCGATCAGCTCATAATCCCAGTCTTTGGTTGTCGGGCATACAAGCTGTCCGGTTGTTGCCTCTGTGTACTCACAGGTCTTCTCTCCTGTAAGAAGGAAGTGGAAGTAATCCGGTACATGGAGAAGTGTCTCAGCCTGCTCCAGATACTCCGGATGTTTTTTCTTCACTGCCATCAGCTGATATACAGTGTTGAAGATTGCTTTCTGGATACCGGTTCTTGCGTACAGGTCTTTCAGGGAAATGGTCTTATAAACTTCCTCATCCATTCCTTCTGTACGGTGGTCACGGTAACCTACTGTGTTTCCGAGAACATTGTCATCTTTGTCAAGAAGTACAAAGTCAACGCCCCAGGTATCTACGCCCATGCTTACCGGGATCTTACCGATCTCTTTGCACTTTTTAAGGCCGTTTACGATCTCATTGAAAAGGCGGTCAAACTCCCAGCAGAGCTCTCCGTCTTTCTTAACCATACCGTTCTCAAAACGATAGATCTCTTCCAGGATCATTTTTCCGTCTTCCATATGTCCCAGAATGTGACGTCCGCTGGATGCTCCGATATCTACTGCTAAATAATATGTTGCCATTTTAAAAATCCTCCTAAATATGTAAGCTCATTATCACTTTCATATCTGATGCTGTACTTATCATACATCAGGATCACTCTTGTGATAAGAACCTCTTTTGTCAAAAAAAGTGTCTTTATTTGCAAACCTAAAAATCCGCTGACTGAATCAGCCAGCGGATCTCTTATTTCATACGTCCGTGAACGCAATCCGCGTTCATTATAACTTCACAATCTTATCAATTATATGATTAGTCATAAAGGTTAGGAGCGATATCCTCATCGTCCATGTTTGTTGCATCATACCAGTAACCATCTGTAGGAACATCCTCAAGCTCCTGGCCGTTAGCTGCTGCTGTCAGAGCGTAGATTGCATAGTATCCCATCATAAGAGGAGACTGTGTAACAGCACCAACGAATGTACCATCTTTAACAGCTGCTTTGATGATAGAACCAGCATCGAAACCAACACCGATCACATCGCCGTTTGCTGCGTCAGAACCAAGAACGTTAAGGTTAGCATTTGCTGCAAGAACACCCTCTGCGGAAACCTGGTTGGAACCGAAGATTGCGATACAGTTGTCCTGAGAAAGGATTGCCTGTGCCTCTGTGGAGCAGAGCTCTACAGTTGTCTGTGCCGGAACAGCTACCTGGATAACAACGTCTGCAGATTTCTCATCAGCGTCAGCACCCTCTGCTGCGTTTACATAGAACTCGTTACCGCTTACTGCAACTGTCTTGCCATCAGCCTGAAGAAGCTCGATCATCTTGTTGATGAATCCTGTACCACGCTGCTGGATGTTCTGAGCTGTTGCATCCTGGTTAACCTCACCGATTACAACCTGTCCGTCAGCATCTTTTACAACGTCTTTAATGGAGTTGTACATATTCTCAGCTGCTACTGCACCAGCCTGATTGTTGTCTGTACAAACTTCGCAAACTACAGATCCTTCTGGAGCATCAGCGATACCTGTATCGAATGTTACTACCGGGATTCCTTTTTCTGCACAAGTTTTCAGAGCGTCTGTAACGGAAGATGTATCACAAGCTGCAAGTCCTAATCCAACAGGATTGGAAGCGATCGCTGTGTTGATCATGTTAACCTGGTCAGCGATATCGGACTCACTGTTCGGTCCCTGTGGCTTATAAGTAACGCCCAGCTCGTCAGCTGCTTTCTTCATACCTTCCTGAGCTGCATCCCAGTATGTAGACTGGAAAGATTTAACCATCATCGGGAACTCATAAGCTTCGTTTGCTTTCAGTCCGTCGAACTGTGCGGTAGGATCCTCAGCTGCTGTGGAATCTGCGGATTCCTCTGTTGCTGCATCATCTTTCTCCTCAGCTGCAAAAGCTGCTGTTGCGCTCATGCTTGTTACCATTGCTGCACAGAGCATTAATGCCATAACCTTTTTTGCTTTCATATAATATTTCCTCCTTAAATATATTATATAGTTTTTTTATGCTTATACGCCTTTGCTACCCCATGGCGTTTCACATCTTTGATTAACGGATACTGTTCATATATTTCAATGAACAGCACCCTTACTTATTATAACACACTCTCTTTAAATCTGTGTGTTTAATGTACTGCTTTTTTCTCTTTTAAGATATCGATCAGGACCGCTACGATCAGAACGATACCAGTGATGATCTGCTGCCAGTTTGCCTGCAGGCCGATGTATGGAAGACCTGTTTTCAGAAGCATGATGACAAAGATACCAACGAATGTACCGATTACGGAACCATATCCACCGGTAGCTGCTACACCACCAACGAATACACCACCGATGGCATCCATCTCAAGTCCGGCACCAGTACCAGGCTGTACAGTAGGTGTTACTGCTGCGTATGCGATTGCTGCAAGACCTGTGAACAGACCGCAGACAACGTATACCATTACATGATAGAACTTTGTGTTGATTCCGGAAAGGGCTGCTGCCTCTTTGTTGGAACCAATAGCGATTGTATAACGTCCGAATTTGGTGTGGTTCAGGATGTACTCCATCAGGAGAACCAGGATGATCATCCACAGGAAACCGATCGGATAACGGGAAGCGCTTCTTCCTGTACCAACAGTGATCTTAAAGATGGTATGGAACCATCCACCGTCCTGTGTAAGTCCCGGCCAAGGTGTCGCACTGCAGAGAGATCCGGTACCACGGGTTATCATACAGGTACAAAGAGTTGCAAGGAATGGCGGCAGGTTCATAACACCGATCAGCACACCGTTCAGTGCACCAATGATAAGTCCGAGAACAATACAGATCAGCATTGCAACTGCTACCGGGCAGTTGTGGCTTCTTATCAGTGTTCCGGCAATCAGCGCATATGCTACCATACCAGTTCCGATTGACAGGTCAACACCACCAGTGATAAGCGGGAATGTAACTCCGATCGCCATAAGAAGATCGTAATATGAGAAGTCCAGCATACTCAGGATCGTGGTGTACTGTCTGAATTCTTTACTCATGCCTGAGAAAATTGCACTCAGGACAATGATAACGAGCAAAACAATAAATCTCTGATCACTTAAAATACTTTTTTTCTTCGTAGTCATGACTTTCCTCCTTAATCGATATTCCGTGTGGCCTTGTCCATGATGTTTTCCTGGGTTGCCTCGGAGATATCAATACATCCGGTCACTTTACCCTCACACATGATGATGATACGGTCACTCATTCGGAGAACTTCTGTCATCTCAGAAGAAATCATGATAATGGATTTACCTTCTGCTGCCAGTTTGTTCATTAATTTGTAGATTTCGTTCTTGGCACCTACATCGATACCTCTTGTCGGCTCGTCGAAAATAAGGATATCGCTGTCTCGTGTCAGCCATTTTGCAATAACGACTTTCTGCTGGTTACCACCGGAAAGGTTTACTACCAGCTGATCTGTAGTAGGAGTCTTTGTTGCAAGTTCTTTTACGTATTTCTCAGTAATTTCTTTTTCTTTTGCTTTGTTAATGAAGAGACCATTTGTGAATTTCTCCATTGTAGCAAGTGTTGTATTCTCTGTTACAGATTTCTGTACTACAACACCATATCTTCTTCTGTCCTCTGACAGATATCCGATACCATTCTTAACAGCATCCTGCGGGCTGTTGATGGTTACTTCGTGAAGCTGTCCGTCTTTACCCATAATGGAGATCTTACCACTCTGTTTCGGGTCTGCTCCGAACAGTGCTCTGGCTGTCTCGGTACGTCCTGCACCCATCAGTCCTGAGAAACCAAGGATCTCACCTTTTCTCAGTTCAAAGCTTACGTCCTGAACCATCTTACCTGCATTCAGATGCTCAACTTTCAGAACGACCGGTGCGTCTGCCGGAACTGCACTCTGCTGTTTCGGATCCTCATAAATAACACGGCCAACCATCATGTTGATGATATCTTCTTTTGTACTGTCTTTTGTGATAAGGGTTCCTACGTAACCACCATCTCGCATGACTGTTACACGGTCTGTAATAGTTTTGATCTCATCCATACGGTGTGAGATATATACAATACCAAGATTTTTCTTACGAAGGTCACGGATGATCGTAAACAGATCCGCGATCTCTTTCTCTGTAAGGGCTGCGGAAGGCTCATCGAAGATGATGACCTCAGCTTTATGGGAAATCGCTTTTGCGATCTCACACATCTGCTGTTTTCCGACTGTCAGGTTTTTCATCTTTTCCTTTGGATTGATGTCAATGTTCAGATCCTGGAAAAGTTTCTTGGAATCTTCGATCATTTTTTTGTCATCGATACGGAAACCTTTTTTCGGCTCACGTCCGATGAAGATGTTCTGAGCAACGGTAAGATCACCTACCATGTTCAGCTCCTGATGTACGATTACAACGCCGGCATCCTGTGCCTCACGTGTATTGTGGAATTCTGTTTCCTGTCCTTTGTAAACGATGGAACCGGAATCCTTCTGATAGATACCGGTAAGAACTTTCATCAGTGTTGATTTACCGGCACCGTTTTCTCCCATAAGTGCATGTACTTCGCCGCGTTTTACTTCGAAATTAACGTGATCCAGAGCATGAACTCCAGGAAAGGACTTATCAATGTCCTTCATAGTTAAAATAACTTCACCCATTGTCGCATCCTCCCTCTAAGATCAGTTCTTTCTGCGTCTTGCAGAAACGTCGATATAAACTGCAACGATAACGATGATACCTGTGATGATCATCTGCTGTCCTTTACCAAGACCAAATGCCATGATGCCCTGCTGAAGAAGAGAGATGATAAATACGCCGATCACTGTACCGCCGATGGAAGCAAGTCCACCAACCATGGATGTACCACCCATAACGCAGCCTGCAATAGCCTCGTTGTTGTACTGATCGCCGTAACCAGGCTGAACAGTTGTGTATGTAGCTACAAAGAAGAGCGCTGCAATACCTACCAGGAATCCACAGATAATGTAAGCAAGCATCTCCCATTTCTTTGTGTTAACACCGGAAAGACGAACAGCCTCTTTGTTAGATCCAAGGCAGAGGATGTAACGTCCTGGTTTTGTGTTGTAAAGAACGATACCGCAGATAACTGCCATTACCAGGAAAATAATGATTCCTACCGGGAATCCGTTTACGGAAACGATGTTACGGAACCATCCGTTTGGCTCACCAGCTGCCGGCCAGCTTACGGACTGTGTTCTTGTAAATACGGATGCAATACCTTTTGCAATGTTCATAGATGCCATGGAAATAATGAATGGTGGAATCGACATGTAGGAAACCATCCAGCCATTGAAGATACCAAAGCAGACACCGATCAGAACGCAAAGGATCATAGCTGCAATACCAGGAACCTTATAGGATGTCATGCAGTAACCGGATACCAGTGCACAGCAGAACATTACAGGTCCGATGGAGAAATCAATTCCTCCGGTAGCGATTACGAATGTAACGCCAAGTGACAAAAAGCCCAGAAAATATACATAGTTCAGAGTAGACTTGATACTGTCAACAGCTGGAAACTTGTTTCCAAGAACTACTTTAAAAACCAGGAACATGAGAATCAGAACACAGACAAGAAGTATTCTGTTCAATCCGAGCTTCTTAACGATTGGATTTTGTTTTAAGTTTTCCAATTTTTACCCTCCTCACGTTTTACACGTATCTTGTGTTTTCTTAGTTATTATAATACCGTCAAAAAATAATAATTGTAATAGAATATCTTGCAAAAAAAGGTTAAATATTTACTGTAATGGTAAATATTTAACCTTTTCCTTTGTGCATTTATACTTATTCTGTTACGTTGTCTCCATGGGTTTTGAGCGTATTGAATGGGAACAGAAGTTTTTCGATCTCGCTGGTGTACATATTATCCGGAGTTACCAGCTGACACCCGGAGTTTACATTTTTTTTGTAATTTTCTCCCCGCAGCATCTTAATGGTTTCCCTGACACCTACATACCCCATCTTGAAAGCTTTCTGTACCACGATTCCCTGGAATACCCCATGTTCCATCAGCTGTACGGCTTCCTGGGAGCTGTCCACTCCCACTACCTTGATCCGCTCCTCTGCTTTTTCCGCTTTTACTGCTCTGGCAGCACCAACAGAAGAATACTCATTCATTCCCGCTATCATTTTAAGATCCGGATATTTTTTCATCAGCTCTTCGGTCAGCTCATAGGATTTATCATATCTGGAATCGCAGTATACCACCTCCACGATATTCTTCTCCAGCTGCCCTAAGCCGCTGCGGAACCCTTTCTCTCTTTCTACAGCGGTGGATACACCTTTTACATGGGAAACGATCGCGATCTGGTC
>CAVEKJ010000055.1:659-9225 GCA_963616205.1 Prevotella sp. | reverse complement strand
GCTCCTCAAAATGACGGAAACCTATTTTATAACTTTTCACTGCTTCCTCACTGCTTCGACTGGAGCAACACTGAAAAATCAGCAATAACACCTGACCGTATTTCTCATAATAGATTCTTTATTGAACCGTAGGTTCGGCAGCAAGATTTGTATTAAATACCTGCATCATCGTTCTTACCGTTTTATTGGCTCATTTAGACTTTTTATTTGCTCTCCCTTACAACTTTACCTTGAACGCTATGTAATCGCTTTTTGCCCTGTTTTATCCTTGTGTTGCTGTATTTTCAGGCCTATTCTGTCTCAGTCGTTCTCCCATCTGCTGACGTTGTTCCTCTGTATACTGCCTTGGTGGAGAAATCCGAAGCCAGGATACCGGAACATGAGCACAAATACTGCCATCTTTATTCTCTGCAACGATCTGACAATCATCTGGATGTTTCTCTGCCATCCTGCGGATTACAGACTTATACCGGCCTTGTGAGAATGATAAGGTTGCTCTGGTATCATTGGTCATAAATTCAATTACATTTTCGTTACATCCATCCATAAAAATCTCCTTTTTATTTTGTTCATCTGCTGTTCTTTTTCTCTCTGTTCGCTCTTTGTTCGGTTACACTTAAAAGGTCATTTCTCGGAGTTCGCTCGGAGTTCAACAAGATCTGATGTGCATTTTTCTCAGGGTTCGTTCAGGCTTCGCTCCGAAAGCATACCCCATTTTTAAGTTGTAAAAAATATCAGTATATCCCTTTTAGGGACTCCGAAATCTCCGAATATCTACGCGCGTATATCGTGTCATTAAATTCTTTTCGCACGCGTAATCGTGTCCACGAATTCACTTATACACGCATATCGTCTCCACGAATTCCCACTGCTGCCTGATTGTTATATGCAATAAATACGGTCATTTACGATCCTGCTATATCAGCTTCCCAGCTATATATGCAGAAACTCCACCTTTTTCCACCATTTCAGCTATATGCAAAGAAACCTCAAGTTTTTTCAAGTTCTGCTTATATACCCCTAATATTAAGTTTTCTTAAGTTCTATGCCCTCATATCCACAAAATATAAGAGTTTTTTAGGTTTTACCTATACATGCAAAAATGTTAGCTTTTGTTAGATTCCATAATCCTATACAGAAAAATATATGAGGTTTTCTGAGGTTTTCAAAAAGACAGCTATATGAGCCAAAATACTAGGTTTTACTAGGCAATCAAAGTACTAAAAAATACTAATGTTTCGGCTATATATGCAGAAATGCAACTATCTTCCGGAGCTATACGCCCTGAATTTCCACGTTTTTCCAAGATGCCTATACAGAAAAAATGTTAGGTTTTGTTAGGTTCTCTGTACTGGAAATGATAATATTTGCTAAGGTTTTCAGCTATATAGAAATTATGTAGGGTTTTGTCAGGTTCTTATTGCTATATAACCCATTGCCTCAACAAATTTCAACATCTCCATTATCCTGCCAATGAAAGAATGTTATTCTTTGTAAGAAAATCTTTAATCTGTTCATATCCCCAACCACAGCCAATAAGACCGCTTACAAGCATTTCTTTCGACTGAATGAGCTGAAGTTCTTCCTCAGACAAAAAATCCCGGATATTATCCTTTGCAGACAATCCATATTTTTCCCTGAGTTGCTTGGCATTTTTGCCAAATATCGCCTTGTAAATGGTATTGGTATATGTTGCATAGGCATGGCCATGCATCCGCTCATTTTCCATAGAAATTTTCAAGGTATTCGTTAATGCCTGTCTGACCGCGATTCCTTTCTCACGTTCTTTTATCCTTCCGATCAGTGCTTTTTCCATTTCATTAAACTGACGGATATACCCTTCTTTAAATCGCATCGCTTTTTCACCGGTGTATCCCATGGCCAATAAAGTAAATCCATCTCTCGTCATGCAACACATCGGTTGTTTTTTCTTCTGTGCGTTGATGTATGAGGACTGCTCAAAATTTAGCTGTCGAAATTCTTCACTGCAATCCAGTTCCCGGATATCTTTCAGTACGTTCTTGTGTTCTTTTCCAAAAGTTTCCGCTACATCAATGCTTGTCACAACCGCTGTTTCTTCTTTCTTGAATTTCTTGATTTCAACCACCATAAGCAATCTCCTTTTGATTCTTTAAAACGGGTATCTATTACATGCCTTTAATGCCGCCCGGAACACTGCCAACGTCTTCTTCCGGTATGCATAGAAATCTTTACGATCAATCGGGACAAAGTTCTTTTTGTGCATTTTGTCATAGCTCATTCCTATCACAATACAACAATATAATTCATCTACAATAGTCGGATACACTTCTGCTGCACACTGCAAAAGCAATATTTTGTCCCGCATCTCAAGATTCCGGCAAAACTCACCCAATCTTTTATCTTCTTCCTCTGCAAATCCATAATCTTCATAAGTTGCTTCTCTTGTAAGCATTCAATCCCTCCCTGTGTTCTCCCTGCCATATTTTCTGCATGACAGGGAATTGTTTTACGCTAATTCAAACGGGTTCCTGCCGATTGTGTCTCTTCTCATCTGTGCTTCTTTCATCATTTCGTCAAACAGTGTTCGCCGGTTGATCTGAGCCGTGAACCGGTAATTTCCACCGCCGGTCTGCCGTCCTGCGGTTTCCTCCCGAACAATCTTTCTGAGCAAAGCTTCCGGTGTTTCAATGTTGTTGCCCTGCTTCTGATCTCCCAGAACTGCAAGAAACTCTGATCTCGGTGGAATGACCGCTCCTTTTGCCAGATACGGAACAGGAACAGAATTAACTCTTGGCAGGTCCATCCAATATTTTCCATAAACTCTTTTCCCCGTAGGTCCCGTAACATCATCGTAGGAAAATGTAAATGCCTTCTCAATACTGGAAAGAGAAGAATTAACATTACTGATCGTGCTGTTAACCTTACTAACTACTTCATTCAGAATCCTTGCGATTCCTGTTATCGCCCCGGAAATCCCGTTAATCAGATTATTGCTCATCTGGTTTCCAATCGTATTCATGTCTCTGGCAAGCCCACTTAAGCTGTCCTTTGTACTACGCACCATCTGAGTTATCAACTGTCCAATTCTCTCACAGGCCTTTTCCCATTTCTTAGTCATTGTGTTATATTGACCTGAAAAATGGCTCTCCACAGTCTTCTGCATCTCACCAAGCTTTAAATTGGCAGTCTGCTTCATTTTATCCAGATTTTTCTTTACTTCTGATGCCGAATTTCCCCAGTTTGTCACTGTGGCTGTATTCACACCTCCAGAAGCATCCTCTGCTGCCTTCTTTACTCCTGCAAGATTAGTTTCCGCATCTGTTTTCATTTTGCCAGTTGAGCTGCTCACTGTCTTCTGAGCCTCAACAATACTGGAATCAACACTGCTTTTTGTCGCCTGAGCTGCGGAAGGAAATTCCTGTGCCAGTTTTTTATTCAGCTCACCCAATGGGACTCCTGCTTCTTTCAAGGCATTATAGACAATATTAAAAGCATCCTGTGCATTGGTCGCTGATCCGCTTGTATTGTCAAATACTTCTAAAACGCCTCTGTATGTTCCTGCATACTCACTGGAAGATACACTGAGATCATATAATACGCTTCTGATCCCTTTTATTGCTTCTTTAACCGTTATTGAAGATGTATCTATTGTAGAAGAACTTTCAGAAAAGCCTTTTCCCAGGGCTTGTACCTTGCCTGTCATTTCTTCAACAAATGTACTTGACACTCCGGCCTGCGCTCCATATTGTTCAAGGATCTGCGTTGCTTTCTCAGCCGATACGCCATATTCGCTCAATTTCTGAACCATGCTGTCATACATCTCACTGTTTGACTTACCGGCAGTCTCATCCGCTTCTACTAAAGCCCACAGTTCTTCTACCTGTTTGTTTGTAATCGCATGAGCTTCGCCCATCTTGCCAGCATAGTCATGTAAGTATCCACCTGTCTGAGTTAAAATTCCGTTTCCGCCCTGTGCAGTTTCTACTAACTCAGCAATTTTCTTCGTAAGCATAACTGTTCCGGCAGTAACCAGTGTAATCGCACCGGCAGTTCCAACTAAAGATCCCAAAGAAGATGCAAATGTAGCAATACCGGATGTAGATCCAGCAAGTGCACCATTGGTCAGATTAGAAATATTTCCTGCCAATGTCTGTACTGATCCCTCTGCAATCAGCTTCTTTCCAATATTGGTAACAAGGAATTTTACCAAGCTGCTAATGCCCGTTATATCTGCAATCTTTACCGCGATAAACGCTTTACCCAAAAAAGCAGCTATTTTCCCCGCTGTTCCACTTGCCTCCAAACCATCAAACAAACCACCTATTGTCCGGGTAATCGCAGTTATTACCTGTTTCAGATGCTTCACCCAGTTGATCTGCCCCAGCATCTCACCAATTCCCTGGCCAAATGCCTCCCAGTCCGTTTTTTCTGCCATGTCGACCAGTGAACTGCATAAGTTGTTCAGGAAAGTTTCCAGTTTGCGCCCATTATTCTTCCAGTCGAACTCTGAAATAAAGGTATTAATCCCTCCGGCAATGTTATTCACCAGACCTGTCCAGTCAAATCGCCGGGTAAAACTGTACAATGTGGTAAATGCCCCATTCAAACCGGTTGCCAACGTATCCGCCATCTCACGGAAAGAAATCCTTGAACAGATCCCATTAAGACCATCCGCTATCGCTTTTCCAATCTCTGAAAATGGCAGATTATGTACCATTCCATTAAAGATATCCCAGGTAATCATGAACCGGTTTGCTATGAGTTGTCCCAGATTATTCCAGTTGACTTCTTCTACCAGTCCGGTAATTCCTTCGGCAAATTTCTTTCCCAGATTTTTCCAGTCTATTCCTGTTATCAGCAGGTTTAAGGTATTAACAATCGTATTGATTCCTGCACCAACGGTCCGTCCTAATAATTTCCAGTCTACATTATCAACCAGGCTGTTAAATGTTCGGGTAAAAGCATCACAGAATTTTGTGATTGGAGGACCGACCTTTTTCCAGCAGATTGCTTCATAGACTTTTTTAAGCCCCTTATTTATTCCACTGGCAATATATTTCCCAAGGCCTTCCCAGTCTTCCGATTTGATTAATTTCTTAATCTTATCCGTAATTCCTTTAATCGAATTAGCAATAGGCACCTTCTTAAACATCTGTGCCGGTGTAGGTGCTGTATACCCTCCGGTATCTCTTATACCCTTTCCATCTGCTGCTGAATCATCATTTTTATTCGATGTATACCGTTGGATCTCATCAAGGGTAGAAAGATACCCTTCTGTTTCTTTATTGGCTTTCTTGGTATTTTTAGCCACCTGTTTCGTATTTTTTGAAGTCTTTTCCAGTCCTGCTGCATAGTCTTCCTGTACTCCAACAGCTTTTATAAAGGTATCCTGTCCGGTTAATGCTGCTGCAAACATTCCCACATAAGTAATTGCACGTGATATCATATCAATAAATTTTGCCATGATTGGAGCAACTACCGTAAGAATTGGGGCAAACGCTGTAGCAAAGGAATTTTTTAACCGTGTCATGCTGGACATCAGAGAAGAAATCGCTGCGTTGGTTGTATCTGAATATTGCGCTAAATTCTCAAATCCGGCTTTTACACCATCACTGACTGCACTTATCGCTCTGAATATCCCCGAAAACAGCAGCGACATTCCTAACATCCGTGAAAGGCTCATTCTTGAACGATTTGTCTGCTTATTCAGATTGAACATGTTCTCTACAGCTTTTTTCATTGCTGAAACCATGCTCTTGATAGCAGAACCGGCACTTCTTAATGCGGAGCCCATATTCTTCACAACCATACCTACATGGGCAGCAGCTTTCTGTAAATTCTGCATCACCTGCACAAGTCGGCTGTTTTTCTGCCGGTATTCCTCAACCTTATTCTTCAGTTTATTATACGAAGAGTACAGTCTTCCATTTATACGCTCCAGCTTCTGCGATTCTGCATTATACTTCTCAGCTGTGCTTTTATACGCATCTGTCGATGTTGGATTTGTATAGGCCTTTCCGGATACCTGCATCTCTTTCTGTTTCCGTTGTAGCCTGTCAATATCAAGCCAGATGCCATCCATCTGTTTATCAAGTTCCTTCAGTGGTGCAGAATCTATCGAAAATCCCATATCCAGCCATTCACGCTGTTTTGTTTCCACCTTTTCAAATTCATTTTCCAAGGTCTTAATCTCATCTCTGAGTTTTTTATATTCTTCAGTCTCAATTCTGACCTTACCCAGTTCTTCCAGTTTAGATTTTAGATCTGAAACTTTGCGTTCCTGTTTTTCATAATTCTGATACAGGTCCGTAACCGCTGTTATCTGCCTCTGAAATGAATTTTTCGCATTATCCCCCATCTTCGATACCTGCGCGGATATTCTGGACATTCCTGCCTTTACCGCGTCCAGTCCCTTTGACAGGCCACTGGTATCCATCTTTGTGTCAATGGTAACTGAACCATCTGCCATGTTATATCTACCTCCAAACTGTTTGAGGTTCGGGCACTGGATCTTCTTTCCGGTGCCGTTATATACTCAGGACCAGCCCATTACCGGGACAGCCCTGTTATATGTATTTACGCTTTGTTCTCTTCTTTCGTATATTTAGCGGTATATTTTCTCACCCGCTCCTGCTGCGCCTTCTCTCTCGCCTCAAGCTCTTTCTCAATGATTCCGCCGATTACTGTAATAATCTGCTCTGCAAAGGTCTCTCCACTTTCCAGGACTGTAAACGGACTGGTAATTTTGAAAAACTTCTCTGATACAGGAGCACCAAACAACAGATCAATCTTTTCTCCGGCCTCCTTTTCCAAATCCGGGAGGATCTCTTCAAAATCTTTGTCTTTAATCCTGTCATTAATTCCTGCAAAGAAAGCTGCTGCTTCTTTATATCTTTTTAAAATACCAGCATCTGACGGAATAAACCGGAATACTCCCAGATCGTTTCCGTCCTGATCTGCAATCTGATATGTCTTCGCACCGGTCTGAACTACTACTTTCTCCATTAAATCTCTTCCTCTCTTTCCTGTTCTTCCGTTTCCAGCTGTTTTTCCAGTTCATTAAGCTCTCTAATCCCGTCCATACATTCTGTGACCTTATCTGCTGTAGCTCTCATTGAATTGCGTACCTCATCACTTTGAACGAAATCCGCATAAAGCTCTCCAATATGGCCAACCGCATTAGCCAGAGAACTAAATACACCCTTCTGCAACCTCATTCTTTCCGTGCATAATCGTCTCTGATCCAAAATCTGTTTATTTTTCCCCATGTTACTTCCCTCCATTCTGTTTATCATAAATAGCTGCCAGTTCACACACAATTACAAACAGCAACAGCGCAATTACTATCAAAAAATCACCTCCGGAAGAAAAAATATCATCTGTTATATATATTTTAACATCATACCTGACTACAGTTGTGGTACATGTTTACCACAGTTTGTGCCATTCCGCATACCGTGATATGATCTTTAATGGCAATAATCCCATATTATTACTCTTTTATACTGGTAGCCGGATTACTTCTTTTGGATTTGTTTTCCAGATCTTTTGCTACTGCTAAAAGAAGATCCTCACACAACTGGGAATGGCGATATTTTTCATGTAATACTTCTATTTCTTTCGCCGTTCCCTGCCAGTATGCATCGTCTTTAGGTCTGCCCGGAGGATACAGCTTTCTGTATAACCTCCAGCAGTCCGTGAAGATGTCATATATCTGCTTTAATTCTTCTTTCCCGTCCACTGATTACTCCTCCGGCATGATGTACACTTTTTCTCCTGCTGCATACTTCTGAAACATATCGCTCAACACTTCTTTTGCACGTTCCGAGCTTGCGTATTCCGCAATGCCGAAATCGCCCTCACAAATACGCTTTTTGCTTACATAACTGATATACGTCATTTTGAAATTTAAAACTCTCGTTTTGTCCTGTGTCATTATTTTCATGTTCATTATCCTTTCCGGCGTTAATCTGCCTATAAAATATACTTTCAACTAATCAAACGGTATTTCCATCTGTTCCATATCATCAACTGGCATAAAACCATTTGAATCTGCCTCCCAGCCATAAGGCTTCCTAAAATCATCTCGATTATCGCTTATCCTTTTAGATGCTTCGTCAAAATAAAGTTTGATAGCTTTTGCTCCTACCGCAAGCTTACCGGTCAAACGGTTCTTTGAAATTGTCAAAAAACGTTCATCATCAGGCAAGGCCTTGTCCCGCTTATAGGTCATCACGACGTCAACTTTGTTTGTGATATCAGAGCTTCCGCTGACAACATCATTATCATCTGCGCCTAAGCTATTTTTACGGGGATGTACAACCAAAATCACAGCCACATCATAGTTTTTTGAAATCTTAACCAGCTTATCAACAAACTTGCTTTGAGCTCTGTATAAATCTATATCCAGTCCAATATCAAGGGCCGTCATTAAGTTATCCAGTAACACCAGTTGGATTCCATACTGTTGTATTGCCTTTTCTATAGTGAACAACAAGTATTCCAATTCATTATCTTCCGTTGACTGGTTATCAAATAGATAGGCCCGTCCGCGATACCATTCGGAGATTTTGTGGACCTTGCT
>CAVEKJ010000055.1:0-649 GCA_963616205.1 Prevotella sp. | reverse complement strand
GTGCTGCCCTGCAATCTGAAAATCCAGCCACCGTTTAAAAAAATAATCGGGCAACTCTCCGGAGTATGCAAAAACAGATTTTCCGTTATCTAAAGCATTCGCCAATATCTGAGAGCCTAACGTACTCTTACCGTCGCCTCGTTTACCGGTCAGAATTACAGTTTGTCCCAAATAAATTCCACCAGATAAGACTTTATCAATTCCCGTAATACCTGTTGATATCTTCGGAAGCGAAAATAAATCTACAGCCTCGATGTCTGCGATTTCCTTTACTCGGTCAATTGCCACCCTTTCCGCATTATTTACAGCCTGCTTCACTGATTCTTTTCCATATTTCTGTAGCAATTCATTAGCATCCTTGCAACCTTTATAGTCCTGCTGCCTAACTGCTTTTACTACTCCCGGAAAACGCTTTTTCATTTCATCCAGGAGTGTCATTTTCCCATTTTCGAAATCACCAAAAACAACTAAGGTATTAAAATTCTGCAACCATTCCCAGCAATGAGGTATCCAGGTAAATCCCCTTGCCCCTGTCGGAACAGAAACTGCATTTTCAATCCCAACTTCTGCAACTGATAAACTGTCAATCTGCCCTTCTGTAAGGACCAGTGTTTTGTTACTCAAATTACACTGATACATACCAAATAGA
>CAVEKJ010000054.1:0-9241 GCA_963616205.1 Prevotella sp. | reverse complement strand
CCAGCTTTGTCACAGTCAGGGAAAAGTGAAGATCGACAAGACCAGGATCGTGGAAGAAATCTTTACACCAAATCCAAGTTTTCCCCAGAATGTAGTCCAGAACGGCATGGTCTCCCAGAATCTCAAAACCCTCGGAATTCCAATAGTGATGTTCTGTGTATTTTTCTTTTCTTCTTCCGGCAGATAATCTGCAAACAGTAATTTCTCACGTAATTTATAGAGATCCGGGATCTGCTCTTTTTTCAGAGTCGCTTCTTTTACCCGATTCTTTACAGCCTGGTCTTTCGGATCTCCCAGGATCTCGCCTCTTTCGCAGCGGTTGTTTGTGATCCATGTATTTCCGTTGGAAAACGTGATCACTGCACGGTGGCAGTGGTTGGTACAAAACGGGCACGGCACATCTGCTTCCTGTTTCCAGGTCAGTTCCGTAAGGTGATCCAGTCCGATAAAGCACTGTCCCTTTTCCCCGTTATGTGCATGCTCCTCTTTTGCGATCAGTGCAGCTCCGATGGCTCCCATGATTCCCGGATAAGGGGCACGTGTCACCGGACGTTCCACATACTGCTCCAGGGCACAGAGTACCGCATCGTTTTCAAAGGTACCACCCTGCACGACGATCTTTTTACCTAAGATGTCCAGGTTGGGAACACGGATTACCTTGGTAAATACATTCTGGATAATGGAACGGCAAAGACCCGCCATGATATCCTGTGGAAGCTTTCCGTTTCGCTGCTCGGTGACGATATTGCTTGTCATAAATACAGTACAGCGGCTTCCAAGTTCCGCCGGGCTCTTAGACTGAAATGCCCGATTGGCGATCTCTTTTGTAGGAATATCCAGGTTTGCGGCAAAGTTTTCCAGGAATGATCCGCAGCCGGAAGAGCAGGCCTCATTGACCACGATATTGGTAATGATCCCGTTTTCCAGCCAGATGGCTTTCATATCCTGGCCACCGATGTCCAGAAGGAAAGTAGCGTCCGGGACGAACTTGGCTGTTGCCCTTGCATGTGCAACAGTTTCCACAACATGGGTTTCTGTTGAAAAAGCCTTCGAAAACAGCATTTCTCCGTATCCGGTTGTTCCCACTGCAATGATCTCAAGCTTAACGCCTTTTTTCTTATATTTTTCATTCATGGTAAGCAGGGCTTCTTTTGCCACACGCAGCGGATTTCCCTGGTTGGATGCATAGAAGGAATCCAAAATTTCTTCGTTTTCGTCCATCAGCACAAATTTGGTTGTTGTGCTTCCTGAGTCGATTCCAAGATAAGCACGCAGTGTTTCCCCTTCTTTCAGGCAGATTTCTTTTATCTGCTTCTTGGGGTGACGCTGTATGAATGCTTCCTGCTGGTCTTTATTCTCAAAAAACGGTTTTGACTGAGTTGCCTCGTCTGCTTTCAGACGTGCATCTTCTTTTCGTTTTTCCTGGACCTGATCGACTTTCTTGAGTAACTGTCCGGTCGTAACAGCATCCAGCTCTGTGAAAAGGCTGTCAGAAGCCAGAGCCGCACCATACGCAATCAAAATTTCCGGGTGCTCCGGGCGCAGGATCTCTTCCGGTTTCAGGTTCAGTCTCTCCGCAAATACCCGGATCAGCACCGGATTAAAGGTCAGCGGTCCGCCTTCAAATACAACCGGCGGCTTGATCGTAAGTCCCTGTGCCAGGCCTCCGATGGTCTGCTTGGCGATGGCGTGGAAGGATGAAAGGGCAAGGTCCGCTTTTGTACAGCCCTGGTTTAAAAGCGGCTGGATATCTGTTTTTGCATATACGCCGCAGCGTCCGGAAATATCATGAACTGTGGTTCCTTTTTCGGCCAGTGTGTTAAATTTTTCGATGGGTGTCTTAAGCAGTGAGGCGATCTCATCGATAAATGCGCCGGTTCCTCCTGCACAGCTTCCATTCATACGCATATCGGAAACCTTCGGTTTTCCGGTGTCCTTATCTTTTCGGAAAAATATGATCTTGGCATCCTGTCCGCCAAGCTCAATCGCTGTACCGATCTTTTTGTATCGTGATTTTAAAACAATCGAATTGGCAACTACCTCCTGTACATAGGAAAGTCCCAGTTCTTCTGCCAGGCTTTTTGCCCCGGAACCGGTCATTGCCACATGAAAATTCGCATCTGAAAACTTCTGATCAACCATCTGCAGTGCACGCTTTACACTTGTAAGCTGCTGTGAATGGTGCCTTTCATAATCGGAAAATAATAATTCTTCTCCATCTCCCCCAAGAACAACTATTTTTGTAGTTGTCGAACCTACATCGATTCCCATTTTTAATTCTTTTGTTTCTGTTTGTTTCATTTCATTCTCCGTATCTTTCGTTTTCGACAAAGCAACCAGATAACTGCAAAGCAATTATCTGGTGTAGAGCTGCGTAGCAAATGCGGATTGCAAATATCCGCTTGCTGTACATCAAAAAGCCCAACAAGCATTTACGGCCTGCCGGGCTGATATGATTGTATATTATAATGGTTTCATTTTGCATATGCAATTCTTTTTTTATTGGTAAAACCAATTTATCCGGATGGCTCCCTCATTTTTTCAGGTGTGACCTTAGACTTTTTTGTCATATGATTACATATTTTTATCTTTACTTTTCCTGAAAAAATCTGCTATAATGATTTTTGCACAAATTAAATATGATTTTCTGACACTAAATATCGCTTTGGCTGATGTCTGATGGCCGGGGCATGTTTGGTGTCTTTTTTTTGTGCAAAAATCCGTATATCAATCATTAAAGGAGGAGGGCTTATTATGCCAAAAACAAAATTTCAAAGTATTATTTTTACACTGATCATGGTTTTCTTTATGGTATTTTCCATGACCTGCTACACAATTTCCCTGAATATGGGCGGCCTGACACCGCAGGTATTTTCCATGGCGATCCGGGAGATGTGGGTTGAGTATGTGGTTGTTTTCTGCCTGATCTTTTTCCTGATCACAAAAGCTGCACAGAAACTGGCTTTCCGTATTGTTACTCCTGGCGTGGATAAACCGATTTTTATCATCCTTGCTATTCAGTCTTTTACGGTATGTCTCATTGTTCCGACTATTACACTGTTTGCAACATTTCTGCATAACGGTGTACAGAACTGGTTTACCAACTGGCTGCAGCTGGCAGTTCTGTGCTTCCCGGTTGCTTTCTTCCTGCAGATTTTCTTTGTAGGACCGCTTGTGAGACTGATCTTTCGAACTCTGTTCCGCAGTCAGCTTGAGGGGAATGCTGCTCCGGAAGCTGCTTAAACAAATATAGCCCCAAAACAAAAAGCGTGAAACCAGAAGGTATTTTTTTCCTTCCTGAATTTCACGCTTTTATTATTCAGATTCGCTTATATTGCTCCTTTATCTCACCAGCCCATCAATCCATCCAAACAGCTCTTCCAGATCATAATCCCCACTGTGCGGCAGTCCCCACGGCAGGGCAAAATCTACATGGTACCCCTCGTTTTTCAGCATAGTCGCCAGAATCACAGGAATGGCAATAGAGGTATCTCTGTCAAAAGCTCCGTGACGGATCCTCCAGTTTCTGGTGGTATCACAGGTTCCAATAAATTCTGTGGGATTCAGCAGATGGATTTTCTCCGGATCTGCCATCTCTCCACCTTCTTTGGAATGCTGTGCAGAAAATGCCGTGAAATGTCTTGCCGGTACTTTTTCATCTCCGAACTCTTCATTCTCCGGGCTCTTAAGATCCAGTGCGTCAAATGCAGGTGTCGGTTTCATACGGGTGATCTTTTTTACATAAGCGTCAACATCAAGTCCTGTTGCTTCCTCCCCCGTATAAGTAATATAATCCTGTTCCTGGATCTCGCTTCCCGGAACTGCAAGGCCTTTCAAACGGTTCTGGGAATCAAGGGTTGCCTTCTCTTTTGTGGCAGCTGCCAGAACAAAACTCATCACATAATCTCTGAAAGAACCTTCTCCATCTTTATCCAGTGTAAGTTCTTTTCCCTGGTCATCTTTAAGCTTCAGGCTGTTTACATAATCTGGGAACTCCGCTTTTAATTCTTTGGACAGTTTTTTCTGTTCCTCATCAAGCTCCCTGTCAACCGGGATCATCTTCGGACCTTTGGGCCCCATCTCAAATTTCATCATATGCGCCACGGTTTCCTTCTGGAAAAGCCACTCATAGGCTGCATCCGCATGTTCCAGATTGTGGATCGGGCAGTAACAGCTGGCAGCAAAAATATCATCTTTTTCATCGGCTGCACCAATTGCTTCCAGATATGGCTCATACTCTTTCGCATTTCCGGTGGCTCCTGTCAGGGCAGAAAGCGCACCGCCTGCAGATGTTCCGTTTGTAATGATCTTTTCCACATCACCGGGAACAAGATCTGCATTATGTCTCATATACCGGATCGCTGCCTTCATATCCACGATCAGTGCAGGTGCACGTCCGGATAAGGTTTCTTCGTTTTCCCCGTCTGCTTTTCCTGCTCCGCCTACAAAAAATTCCTTCGTATGCATACCGGTATTCCGTCCACGGATACCTGCACACAGGATCACGTATCCGTGAAGCAGTCCCTCAAATGCTGTGTTTGGTTTGTGATTGAACTTATCAACTCCTACTTCCATAGCAGGGCCTTCCATGTATCCGCCTACTGTGTTCGGCGCAAATATTGGCGCAGTTTTCAGATCATAACCATTGATCTTTTCGCCATGATAATAAACTTCCGGAACGTAAATGTTCAGTTTCTGCACGCTGCTTACCGGATTGGCACAGTAAACAATATTTTCAAATGCCCGGTAAGTAACTTTCCGGCCATCAAGTTCACAGGTTTTTACCTCATATTTTTCAGGATCAAATATTAAGTCGTACATATGTGATTTCACCTCATACTTATTTTTCTTTGCTGTACTGGTCTGCATATTTTTCCACGTCAAGCAGTACTACCATGATCAGGATCACGACACCAAGGATCGCACCCATCCATGTGTAATCAAATTTCACAGCACTGATAACCGCTGCAGTTGGTTCTGCTGTTGGATTATATCCTACAGATGCAAGAATCCATCCGGTTAATGCACTTCCGATACCAATACCGATCTTGGAACCGATGGACTGTGCAGAGGAGATCAGGCCTTCGGAGCGGATTCCGAATTTCCAGTTACCATACTCTACCACATCCGGAACAAAAGCAAATACTGCGGAAAGGATCGGGCCAACACCAAGGGAACGGATCACAGTTCCCACAACGATCATTGTGGTGTTGCTGCCAGCCAGACCTGTAATGGCAAATCCGATAATGATCAGCACTGCGCCCATCAGAAGATATGTTTTTTTGTTCCACTTCTTTGCAACAACCGGCATCAGAAACAGGATAAAAATTCCCGGAAGCTGTCCTGCAGTCATCAGTACGGACATAAACATCGGTTTATTTAAGACCATATTGCAGTAATAGATCTGTGCGCCGATGGCGTTTGCATTCATGATCAGGGAAAATGCACCAAGGAGAAGCAGCAGCCAGAAATATTTATTCTTTAAAGTTGCAGGGAGCTGTTTGCTCATGGGAACACTCGCACGCTCTTTTGCCTCCTCTTCTGCTGTGATCTCTTTGTTCATCAGACCGGAAATCAGGATCAGGACACAGGCTACAAGTCCCAGGATCACGCTGGATGTTTTCCATCCGAGGTTCAGTACCAGCGGTGTGATCAGAGATCCTGCCAGCAGGCCAATGATATTATTTCCAAGTGCGGAAAATGTAGCTAGCATGGTGGAATCATCCTTATCTCTTGTCATAAGAGGAAGAAGTGCTGTGTTGGAAATTCCGTAGATCGTATATACAATACAGTTCATAAAAATATAGGTAATGTAAGCATATACCAGTTTTCCATTTCCGCTGAGTCCCATAGGCACATTCATCAGAAGAACAATTCCAAGAAGTGTCAACGGTGCGGAAGCGATCAGCCATGGTCTGGCTTTTCCAAGTTTTGTGGATGTTTTGTCTACGATACCGCCCATGATCAAATCCGTAACACCATCAAAAATCCTGCACACCAGAAACATGGTTGCAATGGCGCCTGCACCGATCATTGCCGTGTCTGTGTAATAGTTAAGAAGAAATGCTGCTGCGATCTGATTGAATATGCAGCCTCCTCCGGTTCCAATCCCGTATGCCAGCTTGTTTTTCAGCAGCACTTTTTTTGTATTCTCCATATTTGCCTCCCAATAAATATGTATTTTTTTGATGCTTTTATTATATTTCGCCCTGCGTTGACAAACAATTCTGGTTCCGTTAGAATTAAGTCAATATCGGAATTAAAGGAGGGAAACAAGATGAATACTGAGAATCTGAAAGAGTTTCTTGTACTTGCGGAAACCCGGAATTTCTGGGAGGCTTCTGACCGGTTATATATGAATCAATCCACCCTGTCCAAGCATATCAAGAACCTGGAAAATGAACTTGGCGTCCCACTTTTTACCCGCACGACCCGGAGAGTGGAACTTACCAATTACGGACAGGCTTTTCTTCCCTATGCACAAGCCATCACCCGGACGGAATTCGAGGGAGTCACTGCGATCCAGCGGATACTCAATATCGAAAACGGTCTTCTTACCATCGGCGCCCTGCCTTCCATGCCTCAGTATCACATCACACAGTTTCTTGCTCAGTTCCAGACTTTATATCCTGAGGCAACTGTACGTATCACGGAAGATGATCCGGTTCATCTGATGGAATATCTGGAAACAGATAAATGCGAACTGGTTTTCACACGGGAAGATAAGACTTCTTTTGAAAAAAATTTCCTGGACGATCCACATATTGTGCGTATCCCCTATATGCGTGATAAACTGGTATCCCTGATTCCTGAACATCATCCTCTGGCTTCTGCAGAATCTCTTACTTTACAGCAGCTGAAAAATGAGCGTTTCTGCTTTATAAAGGAGGGTTCTCTGATGTACCAGATCTGCATGGATGCCTGCCATAACGCAAATTTTGTGCCGAATATTGTTTTTACAAGTCACAGGATCGATTCCATCCTGGATATGGTAACCAATCAGAACTGTGTGGCGCTGCTGATGGATGCCCACCTCAACCTTCCTAAAAACGGTCCAAAACAGACAAGTGCTCCATGGAACATTATTCCGATTACACCTGTAATCTCCTCACAGCTGTCCTTATGCTACCGCAGCGACAAGCCACTTTCCAGAACCGCGCAGTTATTTGTAGATCTATGCACTGACAAACTTTTTAAGAAAACACATAAGGAGACATGCACATTTGTGTAATGTCTCCTTATCGTAAAGCTCTCTTTTTTTGATACATGCAAGTCCCCGTCTACAGCTTATTGAATTTCGCAACTGAGGCAGGGGACTTCTCTAATTCGGTTAAAACTGTCTCATGTAATATTCCAGATCCATATCTTTAAACACATTAAAGATTACCCGGTCAAAAGCATCTTCGTGTTTTTCCAGAAAATTTTTTACGGTATTCACAGCGATTTTCGCGGCTTCTTTGTTGGGGAAATGGAATTCTCCTGTGGAAATGCAGCAGAACGCTACGCTCCGGATCTTATGCTCCAGGCAGCAATTTAAAACACTTTCATAGCAATTTCGAAGATCCTGACGGAGTACGTCTGTGACTTCATAATACACGATCGGGCCAACCGTGTGGATCACATAGTCGGCCGGTAGGTTGTAGCCTTTTGTCAGCATAGCCTGTCCGGTGGGCTCTTCATAATTTCTTCCATATCGGATACGTTTCTGGTTCATCTGATGGCTGCACTCAGCTCGAAGCTCTATACCGGCCGCGGAATGGATGGCATTGTCAATGCATCGGTGACATGGGACGAAACAGCCCAGCATCTGAGAGTTGGCTGTATTGACAATGGCCCCCACCTGAAGCCTGGTGATGTCGCCCTGCCAGATAGAGATTTTTTCTGCAAAAATATCTCTGCTGTTGCAACTGTCTTTTACAGTTGGGATCTGGTCCAGTGTCACAATGCCTTTTTCCCGGGCATTTTCTTTCAGAAATTCATCCTGTACATGCAGGATCTGCTCGTCCATGTGGCGTGGCATGCGGATGTTCATAAGAGAACGGAGAATCCTTCTTTTTTCCAGCTCGGAATCTGGTGTTACAAGATCACTGTATTCCCCGGAATCTTCTTTAAATTTTTCTACAAGATAATCAAGTCTTTGTTTCTGGTCCATAAGATTCTCCTCTCTGCACACTCTCCTGGCATATCAATCAGAATTTCGACATAAACGCAATCACTTGATTTGATTAAAATTCATATGGCGCATTTCCGGAGAAGTCTGCGATCACACCGTGGGCGTTCTCAAAAACTGCTTTTCCGTGAAGACGGATCCAGGCATATTCCGGGCTGGATACGGAAACTTCGATCTCCGGATTTTCCTGCATATCTTTGTAAACATCTTTTGTATTGTTGGTGCAGAACCAGAGTTTTCCGTCTTTCTCAAAACAGAACATAAACGGACGGCATTTCGCTTTTCCGTCACGTCCTACGGTTGCAAGGTACTGTACTGGGTTTGCCTGTAAAAATTCTACTACTTTTTTCATGATTTTTCTCCTGTTCTTTTGATTTTTTATTTTCCTGCATCCATCTGCTGCATACGCATAACAAAAAAGCCATTATCCCGCAGAATACAAATACATTTCCTGTATTTTCTGTGAAATAATGACTTCTTCAATATTCTTCTGTTATTCCTGAATATATTTTTCCAGATCTTCTTTTACATCTTCCAGAGTGATGGACTTAAGCTCTCTCTCCATGGCATCCTGCACACGCTGCAGCTTGTCATCCAGTACATTATGGATGTTTCTTCCCACCGGACATTTGGGATTGGGGTTCTCGTGAAAATGGAATAACTGATTTTCTTCCACACATTCCACTGCCCTGTAAATATCCAGAAATGTGATCTCTGACAAAGATTTCGTGATGGTGGTTCCTCCGGTTCCTCTAGCAACCTGCACCAGACCTGCTGCCTTCAGCTGCGAAAGAATCTTGCGGATGATCACCGGGTTCACATTGGTGCTTCCCGCAATAAAATCACTGGTTACTTTATATTCATTCTGAAACGTATCGATACATGTAAGAATATGCACGGCTAACGTAAATCTGCTGGATATCTGCATGGTTTCACCTCATTGCTTTTTCCTTATCTTATATCGTCTCTGTTGTAATGTCAATGATTACATTCCGAAATACTCCCGGATTTCCTCCATCCGTTCCTGCTGCTTCACGCTGAACGGACAACGTTTGTTGCAATGCCCACACC
>CAVEKJ010000053.1:5405-9387 GCA_963616205.1 Prevotella sp. | reverse complement strand
AGTTCCGTAAGCCCGAAGGCCCTCCCCCTGCACCCCCACCCTCTTGGGCACGGAACAAGCGTTACATCTTCGATGTGTAACGAGTTGACTTCTGTCTGTATGCTGCGGTATTGGATGTGATGCGTTGTGCCGAGCTGCTTCTTATATGCTTCGGTATTAGACGTGATACGTTGTGCCGATCTGTCTGCTGTATATACTCCCAAATTTACAGGACAGGACGCAAGCGTCCGCTTCCGTCCTCACGGCTGGAACCGCCAGCCAGGGGGAGATGGTATCGGGCCGGGCTGTTGCGTAGGAGGGGTGATTACTACTTGGTCTGCGGGAGGCGGCGTTATTGCGGCAGAGTCAGCTGTTTGAGCCGCAGGCGAGTTCTGACTCTGCCGCAATGGTTTTAGCCACCTCACGGAGACCTAGTAGTATCCCCCGACGGAGTCCTGCCCGGCTCGATACCATCTCCCACTGGCGTCTGTTCGTTAACCCTGCAATACTTTCAGCCATCTCACGGAACCTTAGTTGTTTCCCCCGACGGAGTCCTTGCCCGGGCCGATATCCTCTCCCTCTGGCGTCCGTTCGTTAACACACACAAAAAAAGACGCCACCACCCCGGCAACGTCTTTCCCAACATCATATCATCTCCAAATCCCCCTACGCTTCCGAATCGCATAAAACAACTCATTCTCCATCGCCATAACCTTCTGGATCGGCACACTCTTAAACACCGGCATCTTCATCCTGGTCCTGATCCACCAGAAAGAATAAACCGCCAAAACCAAAAAAGTAATAAGAACCACCAACCAGATCATATTACGCTCCACAGGATCAGAAGAAATATGTAAGATCATATAACAGGTACCCACAATTCCAATAACCGGAAACACCGGTCCACCAGGCACCTTAAAACTCCGCGGCACCTTCGGCATCCTTTTCCTTAGGATCAGCACATCCACATGCGCCAGCACATAAGAAATCATCCAGAACACCGAACCCACCAGGATCAAAAACGAAATAATAGAAGAAGAATTATTACTGATCAGTGCAAAAATAAAAATCGTCACACTGACAAACACAACCCCGAACCACGGAACCCCCTGCTTATTCGTCTTCGCAAAAATCCTCGGCATCATATTCATCTTCGCCATCCCCTGACAGATACTCGCCAGACCATTCACCGTAGAATTCTGCGTACTCACAACCGCAAGAGCAGCCACCAGAGTCATCCAGATCTTACCGGCACTGCCAAGAAGATTTTCCCCGTAAAGCAGATGCGGCGCAGGAGAATCCATCAGCTCCTGCCATGGAGTATAATTATGAAAACCAAACACCATGATCGACTGCACACCACAGATCAGAGCAAGACCAATGATCATACCAAGCGGAACATTCCTCTTCGCATTCTTAACACTCTTGGAAACCGGGATCACATACTCCGCCCCGATAAACAGCCAGAACGCCGTAGCTGTAGCAGAAAACAGCTCCGAAGGCTTCGTGGCCATTGTATACGGCTGCGAAACCACCTGCCCTGTCCCCAGCTTAAACATACCGATCAGTCCCATGATGATCATGGAACCAACCAGAAGAAACGCGACCAGATCCTGGATCTTTGCAAACATATCCACACCACGAAGATTTGCGATCATGATCACAATAGTCATGATCAGCGTATACGCAATACTGGGAACCGGCAGCTTGATCGTCTGCGCCATCGCATAGGAAAAAATCGAAGCCTCCACACCAGAAGACAGAATATTACAGAGCAGATAACCACCCACCATGGAGATCAGCGTGGGAAAAGGCCCCAGACATGCCAGAGTATACTGTGCCAGGCCACCCGTCGTATTCGGCATAATGGCATTCAGCTCCGAAAGCGAAGCCACCGTAGTCATATTCAAAAGACACGCAATAACCATGGAAAAAATAAACACAACACCAACCGTACCTGCACCCTGCCCCAGCGAAACCAGACAGCTGGTGGCAATAACCAGCCCTACTGATATAGATACAACGCTTCCCAGCCCTAATTTCTTATCTTCACTCATAATCCCAGTCACCTCCCGATAAGTCAGACGGATATTCACGATCCGCATTCGTTTAAACGAGCGTCTACATTATGTAAACCGCAAACCATTTCAAAACAGGTAACACAGAAACAGGCGAGGATCCGCTTTATCTGCGGACACCCTCGCCTGCCATCACGATCCTCTGCTTACCCTTTACAGAGCATCTACGCCTTCATCACCCGTTCTTACGCGGATCACATTGTCAATATCATAGATAAAGATCTTACCATCACCGATATGACCGGTATAAAGCTCGTGTTTGATCACATCCACGATCTTATCCACCTGCTCCTTTTTTACCACAACACTGATCTGCTGTTTTGGAAGAAGCTCCATCTCGTAATTCTCATCGACTTCATACTCACGGGTACCTTTTTCCACACCGCAGCCAAGCACCTGCATAACCGTCATACCTCTGACACCAGCTTTACTGAGCGCAGACTTCAGACTGGAAAACTTTGCAAGGCTTGTAATGACTTCTATTCTGCATAAACTCATCTTATAATATCATCCCTTTCGGAAAAATCCCGTTATCTTTTATACATTAAGCCCTTTCTTTGTATCAGCAAGAGCCTCATCCATTCTGGAAATAACATCCTTGATATCCTGCTCGGAAATAACAGCTGTCGGCTCAAAACGAATTGTTTTTGCATTGACAAGAGTACCGGCTGTCATAACACGTCTTGCAAACAGACCTTTGGCAGTCTCATAACCAAGCTCACAGGTATGGAACTCAACTGCAAGCATAAGACCTGTACCACGAACCTCCTGGATAACTTCCGGATATTTTTCTGCCAGGCTCTGAAGTCCGGCTTTCAGGATCTCACCTTTCCGTTTGCAGACACCCGGGATATCATTTTCAAGCATATATTTGATGGTTGCGATAGCAGCCGCACAGCAAACCGGGTTTCCTCCGAATGTCGGAGAACCAAGAAGCCATGGGTTGTCGATCAGATCCTGAACCCACATCTTCGGTTTGCAGATAATACCAGTGATCGGCATGATACCACCACCAAAAGCTTTACCATAAGTCATGATATCCGGTGTGACACCCTCTGCCTCACATCTCCACATGGTACCGGTACGTCCCATACCAGTCTGGATCTCATCAAAGATCAGCGCTACGCCAGTCTCATCACAGATCTCACGAACCTCCTGAAGGTATCCTGCCGGAGGAACGATAACACCAGCCTCGCCCTGGATCGGCTCAAGGATCACACCGGCAACTTTCTCGCCAACTGCCTGAAGGTTCATGATCGCTTTTCTTACATCATCTGCGTTACCGTACTGTACATGCTGTACCTGCTGTACCATTGGAGTATATGGTGTACGGTATGTGCTCTTACCACCCATGGAGATAGCACCCATGCTCTTTCCGTGGAAAGCGCCGACTGTGGAAATGAACCATCTTCCGCCAGTTGCGATACGTGCAAGTTTCAGAGCCATCTCAACGGCCTCGGCACCGCCGTTTGTGAAGAAGCAGTACTGAAGGTCACCAGGTGTGATATCTGCAAGAGCTTTTGCCAGATATCCACGAAGGGGATCAAGAAGCTCCTGAGAATGAAGTGCCTGATGATCCAACTGTGCTTTAACAGTTTTCAGGATCTCCGGATTTCTGTGACCACAGGTGTAAATACCAAATCCTCCAAGGCAGTCGATGAATTTTTCTCCATTTAATCCGTAGCAGTAAGCGCCTTCATCCTGCCACTCAAGAACCGCACCCTGCTCAGAATCAGAAGAAACAGATTTACGGTATTTCAGCCAGCCCGGGCTTACGTAGTTGTCAAAATGATCGATGGTATCTGCCACCATCTGTTTTTTCTCCTCTGCTGGAATATCTTTCATATCTGTGTTGATCAGTCCGATCACTCTGTCAAGATCTTTGATTACCTGTTTGCTGTCTGCCATAATTTCCTCCTCACTGC
>CAVEKJ010000053.1:2319-5395 GCA_963616205.1 Prevotella sp. | reverse complement strand
TTGATTACCTGTTCACTCTTTGCCATAATACATGCCCTCTCTTTCTGAAAACCATCCTGGTAAAAAATAAGCGCATTCATTGTATTCCTACAACAGATGCGCCTTTGCATTTCGTTTACTTGTTTTTTGAATTGCCTACATTGTACTCCGGTTAGTCGATACGTACAATTCTTAATTTCTGGCTGTTTATGATTAGTTTCTGGTATATCTACTTATTTTTAAGTATATTTCTGTAAAAAATCTCCCGCACAGCCTCAGATCTCAGAGATTCTCATTCTCAGGTCTTCCGAAAAAAAACAGAATGTATTATACTTATCAGACAAGCGGATAAAAATATCCGCATTTGTTTCTGACAAATATCACACAAAAGGAGGGTTTTTATCATGGAATACAGACGTTTTGGAAATACGATCTATCTTCGTCTTGATCCGAAGGAAGAGATCCTGGAAGAGATCGGAAAGGTTGCAGAGAAAGAGAACATCCGCCTTGCACAGGTCACAGGCCTTGGCGCTATCAACGACTTCACCGCAGGTGTATACAACACCGTAACAAAGGAATATCATTCCATCCAGTTCCAGGGAGCTTTCGAGATCGTATCTCTCACAGGTACTGTCACACGGAAGGACGGCGAAGTTTATCTTCATCTCCACATCGCAGCCGGTGACGAAGAAGGCCTTGTACACGGCGGTCATCTGAACCGCGCCATCATCAGCGCAACTGCCGAAATCCAGATCCAGATCATTGACGGAGAGATTGGCCGTGAATTCAGCGACGAGATCGGATTAAATCTTTTCAAATTCTGATCCAGTTGAAATTTGTAAATAACAAATGGTGAGAATTACAATTCATGGAACTGTAACTCTCACCATTTTTTTGTTTCACCATATATCTGATATCCGTCAGATTATAATCCCTTTACTTTTTCACAGTAACCGTAACTATCCTTGTGAGGCCATTCCCCTTAACATAAATCTTACAGGTTCCCGGCTTTTTTGCCGTAATCTTTCCGGAAGCTGATACAACCACAATCTTATTATCAGAGCTTGAAAATTTTAACGTCTTTTTGCTTACGCTCACTGCCGGCGAACCATTAACTTTAATCAAAAAGCTCTTTCCCTTAGACAATGTCACTCTTGTTTTATTTACAGAAAGAGTTCTTCTTTCCACTTTTACCGTACAAGAAGCTTTCTTCCCGGATCTTAGAGTTACCGTGATCTTCGCTATACCTTTTTTCACACCTGTGATCTTGTAATTATTGATTTTTATTTTCTGCACTTTCGCTATAGATGAATTGGAAGACGTGACACTTTTAACACTGTCACCCTTTCCCATACCAGAAATCTTTAATGTAAATGACGTTGTCTGTTTAATACATTTGCTGGTCACTGATAATTTTATGGTTTTTGCAGCCTTTGCAATAACCGTCTGTTTCTTCAGCACCTTGCCACATACCGAACAATGAGAACCTGCGGATCTTCCTTCTGTAAATACGGTTGCTGCCACTGCCCTGTCAACTACTTTCTTATGTCCTGCTGCCTTAAGAACCGTACTCTTTGTAATTACCTTTCCGCAGTCTGCACACTTGATCTCAGCCGTATAACCATCTACTGTACAGGTTGCTTCTCTCTGCTTTTTACTTGTAATCTTATTCGTATGCCCACAGACTTCAGATTTATCTTTGTAAATGATAAATGTCTTTGTAATGCTGCCTTTGTAATCTCCAATACCATTGATCACAACAGAAGCCTTGCCTGGATTGATGTTATCTTTATATGTAACTGTATAATCCAGATTTTCTTCCAGATCCTCAATCACTACACCAGGGCAGATCTCTTTTCCTGTATACCGGAATTCATCCCCCTCCAAAGCAGCAGGCAGGCTCGAAAGATCCGACTGCAGAAGCTCCTTTTTCCACAAAGTCGTAAGAAGCTTTCCACCGGCATCACATACTTCTATTTTCTTATATTTTGAATAATCCAGGTTTTCATAAATACAGGTTCCGTCACTGTTGCTCTTTAATGTGATCGTTTCTTTTGCTGCGCTGCCATTTTCAGACTGATAATATTTCAGCACAAAAGTATTCTGCTTCTCTTTCTCTGCACCTGTGATGCTCAGATTACCGGTGCCATTCTCATTTTTTACAAGATACAGCCCAATCTGGGACGTATCTGCGGTAACTGCCTTATACCCTTCGTCTAGCAGCATCTGTTTCTGAAACTTTGCGATCAGGACAAGATCCTCTGCCGGTGCAAAATAATAGGTACTGCTGGTAGAAACCAGTTCATCATTCCGATACCATCCTGCAAAAGTATATCCCTTATCTGCACAGGCTTCCACCGAAGTCCTCATACCCCGGAGCACACTTCCGCCGCCGTTTACGGTTCCGCCCTTTTCTGCCGTACAGTTTACGTTAACATACTCCGGTTTACTGTACATATTATTATTATCACTCTCTGAGATTTTTTTCAGATCCGCTGCTACAAGATCAGTGTGGTTCGTTAATACGGTTCCGCTGCTGAATCTCTGGGTATATGTTTTTCCTTCTTCCAGTGGTACATTATAATAATTGGCCTGATTTACCACTTCCTGATCCTTTATTTCCTGAACACTGTAATTCATGGTTCCTTTTCCGGTTCCGGTAAATACGATCTTGCCGATCCGTCTGCTTTCCATATATGCAGTTTTGGTACTTCCCGCTACTGTAAAAACTGTATCCGGTTTATACGATGTTTTTCCATTTATCACACGGCCGACCTCTGTTCCGTTTCTGTCATATACGATGAAATTTACAGGGCAGTTCACCATAAGCTTCGTTATGACCTTACCTGCTATGGAATTCATTTTTTCCGGATTCTGGTTCATATAATACGCATAAAGAATTTTTGTAAGATCACTTTTGCTGTTGTCAATCTGGGTTTCCGCATCTTTCAAAACAATCTTTGTGAGATCTGAGTCAGAAAAACGAAGCTTTCTGATCTTTTCATAACAGGTTTCCGCATTCTTTAAAAGCTCTTCAAGATCCTTGGAATTGCTGCATTTATCGATGGCCTCAATAACCCCGTAGCCTTCCTTCATA
>CAVEKJ010000053.1:0-2309 GCA_963616205.1 Prevotella sp. | reverse complement strand
TTTCCATAACCGGCTTTTTTCAGATCTTCTTTTAACTTCTCCATCTCAGCAGCTTTTCCGTCCTCAAAAAACTCTGTCAGACTTGTCGCATCCGCAAATTCTTTAAACAGTGAAACGCATGTCTGATACATGAGATCATTAACTGTCTTACTGAGATTTTCCAGATAATCTACCATAATATCATATGTATTTGTGGAAACAACTGCTGCAGCCAGCTTATCGTTCAGCATGATATTTCCCGAAAATGAACGTGAAAATCCCGTAAGATTCAGTCTTACCGTTCCCGCATTTGTTCTGATTGTCTTAGATGTTGTATTAGCCTCAATATTTTTGCTTACAGAATCAATGATATCTTTTGCATATTTCTGGGCAGACTTTGTACTTTTGATTTTCAGTTCTCCAATATCATATTTGGTCGAAGAATCTATGTATTCGGCCATGGCTTCATAAATACAGTCTTTCTGGTTATCGGAAAGCTTTAAGTTAGGATAAAAGGTCAGCATTTTATTGCTGTTTTTTTCATCTGCCTCCCGAAGCACCTGTGCCGAGGTCTTTATGTTTTCATAATTTTCCAGATCTGCCTCGGATGCTTCTTTTAACTTATCTGTAAAGTCCCGCATTGCCTTGACAAATTCTCTGACTTTCTGCTGAACATCCTCAGCAGAAACCGTACCTTTTAACACAGCCTTTGCAATTGGCGACCAGGCTCCATACATAATTTTTCCGGAATCCGGATATTTCGTACATTTCCGTACTCTCATATAATAGAATTTTCCTTTTTCCCTGGGTTTATAAGAAAACTGAGGACTTACTTCCTGCTGGTTCTCCACAAATTCTATATTTTCATTTCTGTATAAATCCTGCAGCTCTGTTGCACATGCCACCTCATATCCGGATTCCATCTTTTCCCATTTCTTGCCATATTCTCTGGGTGCCAATACCAGTGCTGTGTTTCCCGCGGAACTAATAGAAATCCTGTCCCACTCCGCTTCCATTCCATAGTAATGCACCTTCTGAATAAGACTGCATCCGGAAAACGCATTACTTTCTATATCGCTTACATTTCCGGAAATCGCAACCTCTCTGAGTGATGTACAATCCTTAAATGCTTCAGATCTGATAAATACACAGTCGTTAAAACTCAGTCCCAGGGAAACACTTATTTCTGAGCCTTTATCCTGATTCTGCCATGCTTCCAGGTTATAGGCTTTCGGTTCCATCCGGTAATTCGCTTTTCCGATCTTTACAGATGTAAGCCCCGTGCAGCCTGTGTATGCATTATGTTCAATTTTTCTGACATTATCCGAAAACTCAAGACTGGGCAGCTTTCTGCAGTACATAAATGCCCCAGCTCCAATTTCTGTCACTGTATCCGGAACACTTACACTACATATATTACTGACATATACCGAAGAGACCGCGCATATATACTCCGGAATTTTTTTTATTCCCTCTTCAAAGATCACACTCTCCAGGGATTCTGCACCATTAAACGCATATTGAGCACCTACTAGATTTTTCGGCACTGTGATACTCTGAATCGATGTGTAGGTTATAAAGCCTATTCCTATTGTTTTTATGCTCTCCGGTAATTTAAGTGCTGTCAGAGATCGACAGTTTAAAAACACATCCGAACCTATTTTTACTACATTTTCTGACAGTTCTACATTTACCAGCTTATTGCACCACGCAAATGCCTCATCAGCAATCTCACACTGGTATCTGTATGCACCGTCTTTTTCTGTTTCCAGGATTGTATCATTATACTCCATCACCACAGACTCCAGATTGCCCGCTTTAAGAGCTCCACGACCTATATATCTCACTTTCTTCGGAATTACAATACTTGTAATTCCCGCACCACTAAACGCACCATCTCCTATCCACTCAAGTTCAGAAGGCAGACGAACTTCTTTCAGCTTGCTACATCCGCAAAATGCACAACTGCCAATTTCCTTTACAGAATCCGGAATGGTTACACTTTCGATATCGCTGTAAAACAGTATCTTTGAAGGGATCCTCTCCGTACCCTCCGCAAAAACAACGTTTTTCAGACAAGACCAAAATGTAAATCCCATTGTCAGTGTATTTGGCAAAGTAATAGAAACTACCTTCTTTTCTCTAAAACCAGTGTCATCCACCAATCTAACCGGATACCCTTCAATAGTGGATGGAATCACAACCTCTGTAGCTGTTCCGATATATTCTACAATCCTTACTACTTTTTCACCATTCCATTCTTCCACCCTGTATACAAAGTCTAAATTGGACTGTGCTGCCCCATCTGCATTTCCGGCAGTAAATTTTTC
>CAVEKJ010000052.1:0-9579 GCA_963616205.1 Prevotella sp. | reverse complement strand
GAGCAGGTACATTCCATCCTTGACGATATCCCGGGGATCGGAGACACCAGGAGGAAAGCTCTCCTTCGGAAATTCAAATCTGTGGAAAACATCCGGGATGCTTCCGAGGAGGAGCTGGCACAGACGGAGAGCATGAATGCGGGAAGCGCCCGCCAGGTCTATGAATTTTTCCATAAATCCTGATGCTGCATTGCAGTTTTATGGGTGATTGTGTATAATTAAAGATAAGGTGTCTCATGCCCCGGTAAAAGGGCAGTGAGAATGCAAACTTTCAGCGAAAAGGAGAAAAAAAGTATGAAGGGTGTACAGTTGACAAAGATGGCACAGGAACTGGAGCTTACCAATCTGACTCCGGAGATCGACCTGTCCGGCATCGTGATCAAGACAGCAGAGATCAACAGACCTGCGCTTCAGCTTACCGGATATCTGGAGCATTTTGCGAATGAGCGTGTACAGATCATCGGATATGTAGAGTATACGTATCTGATGCAGCTTAATGAGGAGGAGAGACGTTTTAAATATGAGCGTTTTATCTCCAGCAAGATCCCATGCGTTGTTTTCAGTACCATGACCCGACCGTCCCAGGACATGATCGATCTGGCTGTTAAATATAATGTTCCTACATTCGTGACAGAAAGAACAACTTCCAGCTTCATGGCAGAAATCATCCGCTGGCTGGGCGTACAGCTTGCGCCTTGCATTTCCATCCATGGTGTACTGGTCGATGTTTACGGCGAGGGAATCCTGATCACAGGTGAGAGTGGAATCGGTAAGAGCGAGGCTGCCCTGGAGCTGATCAAACGTGGTCATCGTCTTGTCAGTGATGATGTTGTTGAGATCCGTAAAGTCAGTGACGTAACACTGGTAGGCTCAGCACCGGATATCACACGACACTTTATCGAACTTCGTGGTATCGGTATCATCGATGTAAAAACACTGTTCGGTGTTGAGAGTGTTAAGGATACCCAGTCTATCGACCTTGTTATCAAGCTTGAAGAGTGGGACAGAGACAAAGAATACGACCGTCTGGGACTTCACGAAGAGTACACGGAATATCTTGGAAACAAGGTTGTGTGCCATTCCCTTCCGATTCGTCCAGGCCGTAACCTGGCCATCATTGTTGAGGCGGCAGCTGTTAACCACAGACAGAAGAAGATGGGATACAATGCAGCAGAGGCGCTGTACAAGCGTGTTCAGGCAAACCTTGCCAAAAAGAGAGAGAATCCAGACGACGAAGAATAAGAGAGGTTGAGAAATGGGAACATATTGTTTTGGAATTGATGTAGGCGGAACAACTGTAAAATGCGGACTTTTCCGCACAGATGGTACGCTTGTTGAGAAATGGGAGATTCCGACCCGTAAGGAGAACAACGGAGACCAGATCCTTCCGGATGTGGCAGCAGCCGTAAATGCCAAGATCCAGGAAAAAGGCATCTCCAAAGATGATGTCGAGGGAGTTGGAATCGGTGTTCCAGGTCCGGTAAATGCCAAAGGAGAGGTATCCCGTGCGGTAAACCTTTTCTGGGGTTACAAGAACGTTGTAGGAGAGATGGAAGAACTTACAGGTCTTCATGCAAAAGCAGGCAATGATGCAAACGTGGCAGCACTTGGAGAAGCATGGAAAGGTGCAGCGGCAGGTTCTTCTGATGTGATCATGGTCACACTTGGAACCGGTGTCGGCGGTGGAATCATTGTTGACGGAAAGATCGTAACCGGACATCACGGTGCCGGTGGAGAGATCGGACATGCCAATGTGGATCACCACGAGACAGAATCCTGCAACTGTGGAAATAAAGGCTGCCTGGAGCAGTTTGCTTCCGCAACCGGAATCGTCCGCATGGCCAAAAAAGAGCTTGCAGCTTCCAGCGAAGACAGCGTTCTTCGAAACATGGAGGATCTTTCAGCAAAAGCGGTTCTGGACGCATTCAAGGAGAATGACCCGGTAGCTGTAGCAACCATGGAAAAAGTCGGTGAACAGCTTGGCGGTTCTCTCGCGATCATTTCCTGCGTGACAGATCCGGAGAACATCGTGATCGGAGGAGGCGTTTCCAAAGCAGGACAGCCGCTTATTGACTGTATCCAGAAGTATTACAAAAAATATGCATTTGAATCCTGCAAGGATACACCAATCGTGATCGCAACACTTGGCAACGATGCCGGAATCTACGGCGCAGCCAAGATGGTGCTTTGATCGATCAGAAAAACTTATAAAGGGCAAAAAAGTGGCTCCCATATTTCATGGGAACCACTTTTTTAATGCTTTTTAATGAATGTTCATGGATGATAAGACAGATCATTCGTAATATTCTACAGGATCTTCACCGGTATCACCGCCATCATCACCACCGCTGGTATCTTCGCCGGTGTCACCGCTTCCGTCATCACCGCCGGTGTTATCATCTTCACCGGTGTTGTCTGTGTTGTCGCCGGTATCACTGTTGTCACCGGAACCATCATCTGAATTGTCGGTGTTGTCACCGGTATCTGTGCCATCTGCACTGGTGTCTGTACTGTCCGTACCATCCGGAGCCGCACTTGGGATCGCTTCAGCAGCATCGGTGTCGGTATCGGTATCTTCGTTATAAGAATAGTCCTCTTCATCGTAATCACTGCTGCCATAGAAGTGCTGGTCGCAGTATTCAGTAGGAAGACTGGAGATATCAAAATACTCTGTGATAGTCGGGCAGCCGGATCGTGGAAGAAGTCCTGTCTCTGCGCAGACGCTTGCTTTTTCCACGCTGGAAGGCATGTCGAAATCTTTATCTTCCAGACCCTCATGGATACGTGTCATAACTTTTTTCCAGAGAGTTTTGTGGAAGTTACGGGCATCTTCCGGGATCTTTTCATTGTTGTCATAACCGGACCATACTGCACAGGTATAATACGGAGTGTATCCGACAAACCACAGGTCATTGTAATCTTCGGTAGTACCTGTTTTTCCGGCTACGGTCATATTGTCAAGCTGGCAGGCAGTACCGGTACCTTTTTTTACAACATCTTCCATGGCGCTGGTAAGCAGGTAGGCAGTGCTGTCTTTGATGACAGATCTGGAAACGGAACTATTCTCGATCAGGACATTTCCGTCATGATCCAGGATCTGTGTATAGTAGATCGGTTTGATATAATTTCCACCATTGGCGATGGCCGCATAGGCAGCACAGAGCTCCACATTCTTGACACCTTTGGTGATTCCGCCAAGTGCTGTTGCCAGGTTGGCATCACTCCAGACATTTCCGTTGGAGTCCTTATCTGCCTCAGTTCCATGAGCAAGGGTAGTAAATCCAAAGTCATCCAGGTATTTAAGACCAAGTTCAGGAGTAACCTGCTCCAGACATTTGACTGCAACAACGTTGATGGAATTCTGGATCGCTTTGCGGATGGTGGTCTCGCCGCCGTAGCTTCGTGTGGCATTGTTGACCGGAGATCCATCCGGGTATTCATAAGGCTCATCCATAAAGGTTGTAGCCAGTGTATCACCCTTTTCGTTCAGCGCCGGTGCGTAAGTGGATACGATCTTAAAAGTAGAACCAGGCTGTCTGGTCGTATCGGTGGCACGGTTCAGTGTCAGGCTGGCGGTCTTTTCGCCACGTCCGCCGATCAGCGCCTTTACGTATCCGGTGTGCTGGTCGATCACAGTCATGGAAGACTGTGGCTGTGGTGCAAAGTTTACACGTTCGGAAACTACGGTGCTTCCGTCTGCCAGGATGTTGGCTTTATATTCATCTACATATTGCTGGCCTTCTTCCGGAGAATCAAAGAGAAGGTCAAATTCCGGATCCTGATCGCGGAAATAAAGCTGCAGCATTTCTTTGCTGTAGTTTGTCTGTTTTCCGTCCGGGCTCTGTACGGTCAGCGCGTAGTCAAGTTCGTACTGAACATTAGCCGGATAGTTGTCCGGATTTGCGTATTCCTCATCCAGGATCTGCTGCATGTTGGAATCCAGAGTTGTCATGATCTTCAGACCGCCACTGTAAAGAAGGTTGGTAGCCTGGGTTTTTGTATATCCCTTGATGTTCATCAGATCGCTGATGACCTGATTGGTAACCTCATCTTCGAAATAGGTGTATACTGTGCTTTCTTCTTCCGTATTTTCAAGCTGGGCAGCCTGGATACGGGAATAAACATCATCGTTGAGAGCTTCGTTATATTCATCTTCAGAGATGTATTTCTGATCCAGCATGTGATCCAGAACTTCTTTCCGTCTCTTGGCGTTTGCCTTTGGATTGGTGATGGGATTGAATTTGGTAGGGTTCTGGGTGATGCCTGCAAGAGTGGCACACTCGGAAAGGTTCAGATCCCACACATCCTTGTTGAAGTATTTTTTGGAAGCGGCCTGCACACCGTAGGAACCTGCACCCAGGTTGATGGTATTCAGGTAATTCTCAAGGATCACATTTTTGTCATATTTCTTTTCAATCTGTACAGCAAGATACTGTTCCTGGAACTTACGTGAGAAACGTTCCAGCTGTGTGGACTCATTGGTCCAGTCTGTGAAGACGTTATTTTTCAGAAGCTGCTGTGTGATGGTACTGGCACCTTCGGAAAAATTACCGGTTGTAATGGCCTTCATAGCGGCACGTGCGATACCACGGACGTCAATACCATTATGTTCATAAAAACGTTCATCCTCAATGGCTACCACTGCATGCTGCAGACTGACCGGGATCTGGTCCAGGGAGACCGGAAGACGGTTGGATGTAGGGGCTGAAAGCTGTCGGATCTGTGTTCCCTGGTCATCATACAGGAAGGTTGCATATCCGAGAGGTGAAATATCCACATCGTTGACATCGGGAGCTCCGGCGATCACGCCCCGGAAAGAGCCGATACCAAGGCAGACAACCATGACGCAGACTGCGATCAGAGCTGTAAATAAAACCCGGATAAACGAAACATGCGCTCTTTTTTCCAGCATGGAAGTACGGGAGATCAGAGCATTCCGCTTCTTGGAAGTGGATCTTTTTCCGTAGTTCATAATATTCCTCCTTTATAATCCGTTCTATTATATCAAATATGGAATGTCAAATAAAGCCTTAAAAAAAATTTCACAATTCATGATATCTTATACATTGTGCAATGAAGATAATTATTATACAATAAAGAAAACTCTGCCGGAAACAGAGAACAGTGAGATCATCAGATGAAGTGATATCTGGAATAGTGATAGATAACGGAGGCTAAAAACCATGCTGGAACATTATAAAACCATATACGAAGGCGGCGAAGGCGAACTTGTGGAAAAGAAATCCCGCTTTATCGCAACGGTCCGCCCTGTGGAAACAGAAGAAGAGGCCCTTGCCTTTATCGAAGAAATGAAAAAGAAATACTGGGATGCCCGCCATAACTGCTATGTATATTCTGTAGGGATGAACCGGGAAGCCACCCGCTGCAGTGATGACGGAGAGCCGTCAGGAACAGCCGGAAGGCCCATGCTGGATGTACTGCTTGGGAACGGGATCTATAATGCGGCCATCGTGGTGACCAGATATTTTGGCGGAGTCCTTCTTGGAACCGGCGGCCTTGTCCGGGCCTATTCCGGAGCAGTCCAGGCCGGACTTGCAGCAAGTACAGTTATCGAAAAACATCACGGGATCTCCCTTCAGGTCACAACCGATTATACAGGGATCGGAAAGATCCAGTATATTGCAGGGGAGAGAAGTCTGCCGATCCTGGACTCCGAGTATACAGATAAAGTAGTTTTGAAGCTGCTTGTGCCGGACGACCAGATCGAAGAGGTAAAAAAAGCGATCACAGAGGGAACAAACGGAAGAGCCCGACTTGAGAAAGACGCAGAGCTGTATTTTGCAAAAGTGAACGGAGAAGTGAAAACCTTTGAGAAGTAAAAGAAAGAATGTGTGAGAAAAAAGCGGAATGTGAATGAACGCTTTACGACATAAAAATAAGCAGTGTCGGAACAAACAGAAGAACCCAGACGGGCTTCTGATAAAGAAATACCCCGGGAAATGGCATGGATCATACTGTGATGATCGACCCTTTCCGGGGCTTTTTCGTATTTTTTAAATAATTCTTTTATTTCAGAAAATTCTGCCTATCAGCATTTCTCCGGTTCCGGATAATCCACACCAAAAGTCTCTACAGTCATAGATTTGATCTTCTGCTCGTCAAGCGGACGGTCGCTGTAGTCTGTGTCTGTCTCAGCAATAGCATTGACAACATCCATGCCCTCGATGATCTGGCCGAATGCAGCGTAGCTTCCGTCAAGATGCGGAGCAGCCTTGTGCATGATGAAGAACTGGCTTCCGGCAGAGTTCGGATGCATGGCTCTTGCCATGGAGAGAACACCTGGTGTATGTTTCAGGTCATTTTTGAAACGGTTCTGGGAGAACTCGCCCTTGATGCTGTATCCCGGGCCGCCCATACCGGTTCCGTCCGGGCATCCGCCCTGGATCATGAAACCGTTGATAACACGGTGGAAGATCAGGCCGTCATAAAAGCCTTTTTTTACAAGGCTGATGAAGTTATTTACGGTGTTCGGGGCAACTTCCGGATATAATTCCGCTTTCATTACATCGCCATTATCCATTGTAATGGTAACGATAGGATTTGACATAGTTTTCGCACTCCTTTTTAAAAAGTATTGTATTTCGCTGTTCGCTCTATTATAATATGCAAAGAATAATTGTGCAAGAAAAAGGTGGAAAATATGATCATAGAGACACATGATCCGGAGGAAACATTCGAGGTCGGAAGAAAGATCGGAATGAATGCGAAACCGGGACAGATCTACACACTGACAGGCGACCTGGGAGTTGGAAAAACTGTGTTTACACAGGGCGTGGCAGCAGGTCTTGGAATCACAGAACCTGTAAACAGCCCTACGTTTACCATTATCCAGGAATATGAAGATGGACGTCTGCCGTTTTATCATTTTGATGTATATCGCATCGGAGATCTGGAAGAAATGGAAGAGATCGGATACGATGATTATTTTTTCGGACAGGGAATCTGTCTGATCGAATGGGCAGAACTCATTGAGGAGATCCTTCCGAAAAAAAGGATCGAAGTTACCATTGAGAAAGATCTTGAGAAAGGCTTTGAGTACCGAAAGATCACCATTGAAGAGAGAGGAGAAGAAGCAGAATGAGAGTTTTGGCACTGGACAGTTCCGGGATCGTGGCATCCGTAGCCGTTGTGGAGGATGATACGCTGGTAGCGGAATATACAGTTAATTATAAGAAGACACATTCACAGACCCTTCTTCCCATGCTGGATGAGATCGTGAAGATGACAGAGCTGGATCTTAAGACCATTGATGCCATTGCGGTAGCCAAGGGACCGGGATCTTTTACAGGACTCCGTATCGGTTCAGCTACAGCCAAGGGACTGGGACTTGCCCTTGACAAACCACTGGTAGGAATTCCAACCGTGGAGGCACTGGCATATAATCTTTATGATGTAAGCGGCCTGATCTGCCCGATCATGGACGCAAGAAGAAAACAGGTGTATACAGGAATCTACCGTTACGAAGACCACAAGCTTGTAACCGTGAAAGACCAGATGGCAGTGGGGATTGAAGAACTTCTTTCCATGCTGAATGAGATGGGTGAAGCAGTAACTTTCCTTGGAGATGGCGTACCGGTATTTAAGGACATCATCGCGGAGAAACTTCAGGTACCATTTTCCTTTGCACCGGCCCATCTTTCCAGACAGAGAGCAGGAGCAGTGGGAGCACTTGGAGTCCTCTATTATAAAGAAGGCAGAATGGAGACAGCCGCTGAGCACAAACCGGACTATCTCCGTGTATCTCAGGCAGAGCGGGAACGTGCCCAGAAACTGAAAAAAGAAGCAGAAGGGGAAAACGCATGATCTTAAGAGAAATGCTGGTGGATGACCTGGATCAGGTTATGGAGATCGAGGAAGAACTTTTTTCCGTCCCTTGGACAAAAGAGGGATTTCTGACATTTCTTATGAAAGAAAATGCGATGTTTCTTGTTGTGGAAGAAAAAGGCCGGATCTTGGGATACTGCGGCCTTCTTACTGTGCTGGATGAAGGGGATGTGACCAATGTTGCTGTCCGCAGAGACCGCCAGAGAGAGGGAATCGGAAATTTCCTTATGGAAAGTATGATCCGTCTGGCTGGTGAACGGGGGATCACCATGATCCATCTGGAAGTCCGCGCGGGAAATGAGACAGCGATCCGGCTCTATGAGAGACAGGGATTTGTAAAAGATGGACTGCGTAAGGCATATTATACAGATCCAACAGAGGATGCTGTTCTTATGACGCGCACAGGAGGAAAAATATGTTAGATGTTTGTTTACTTGGCTGCGGTGGAATGATGCCGCTGCCACGCAGATGGCTTACCGCGCTGATGACCCGTTATAACGGCAGCAGCCTGATGATCGACTGCGGGGAAGGCACCCAGGTGGCCATTAAAGAAAAAGGCTGGAGCTTCAAGCCCATTGATGTGATCTGTTTTACCCATTATCACGGGGATCATATCAGCGGTCTTCCGGGACTTCTTCTTACCATGGGAAATGCGGACCGTACGGAACCGCTGACTCTTGTGGGACCGAGAGGCCTGGAACGGGTGGTAAATGCACTGCGTGTCATTGCGCCGGAGCTGCCTTTTGAGATTAAATTTATCGAGATCACGAAACCGGAGGAAGTTCTGGAGCTGAATGGTTACCGGATCACTGCGTTTCGTGTAAACCATAATGTAACCTGTTACGGCTATACCCTTGAGATCCTGCGCCAGGGGAAATTCTCTCCAGAGAGTGCAAAAGAGCACGGAATTCCGCTGAAATTCTGGAATCCGCTGCAGAAGGGGCAGACCGTGGAGGATGAAGGACGGATCTACACACCGGACATGGTACTTGGTCCGCCAAGAAAAGGGATCAAGCTCACCTACACCACAGATACCAGACCAACAGAGTCCATTTTACGCAATGCAAAAGATTCGGATCTTTTTATCTGCGAGGGAATGTACGGAGAAGATGACAAGATCGAAAAAGCAAAAGGCTACAAGCACATGACGTTTCGTGAGGCTGCGACACTTGCCCGTGATGCGGAAGTTGGTGAAATGTGGCTGACCCATTACAGCCCGTCATTAGTCCGCCCGGATGATTACATGGATACTGTCCGTGAAATCTTCCCCAAGGCATGGCCAGGAAAAGACGGCAAGAGTGTGGAACTGAATTTTGAAGAGGACTGAAAAAAATGAAAGATACATTAATTCTTGGGATTGAGAGCTCCTGTGATGAAACGGCAGCCTCCGTTGTAAAAAACGGAAGGACTGTCTTATCAAACGTGATCTCCTCACAGATCGAGATCCATAAACTGTATGGAGGCGTTGTACCGGAGATCGCTTCCAGAAATCATATCGAAAGAATCAACCAGGTCATCCAGGAAGCACTGGATGAGGCAAATGTTACTTTGGATGACATTGACGCCATCGGTGTAACCTACGGCCCGGGACTTGTAGGCGCCCTTCTTGTAGGCGTTGCGGAAGCAAAGGCCATCGCCTATGTCAGAAATCTGCCACTGGTGGGGGTGCATCATATAGAAGGACATGTTTCTGCCAATTACATTGAGCACCCGGATCTGGAACCACCGTTTCTC
>CAVEKJ010000051.1:0-9677 GCA_963616205.1 Prevotella sp. | reverse complement strand
TCCCGGAAAAAATGGCAGATCAGAAGCTTTTCAACCAGGTGACTGTCACAAGCCAGGAGACAGGGGAGCGATTGATAGAAGCGAGTGCCTCTGTTACAGTAAGAGGAAATGTGACAGTGGTGCCGGAAGAGACGATATCTGCGAAACAGGATGAAGCAGATTCCACATCCGGAGGGGAATCGATGGCAAGAGCAGCGTCCACTCATCCGAAGACCGGAGATGACACAGAAGCAGACCTGTGGGTCCTTCTTGGAGTAACTGCGTTTGTGACCGCGCTGGGATGCATCTGGCTCTGGAAAAAATATGCCGGTATCTACGGAAAAAACTGATATTTTGCGGGATGCCGGCACCGCAAAGAAACGTTGAAAACAGGGGGGAGGTGTGCTATTCTATATGGTATGTACAGAAAACGAAAACAGTAGATGGAGGAGAAAAAATGAAACTTTTATCCTTATTGGAACATCTTGAATACAAATGTCTTCAGGGAAGCACAGAGCAGGAGGTTTCTTCTGTTGTATACGATTCCCGTAAAGTAGAAGACGGAAGCCTTTTTATCTGCATCAGAGGTGCGGTTGTGGATGGACATAAATTCGTACCGGATGTTGTGGCAAAAGGCGCAAAGACACTCATCGTAGAAGAAGCGGTGGAGGCACCGGAGGATGTGACAGTGATCCAGGTAGAGGACACCCGTTACGCTATGGCATTTATTTCCGCAGCCTGGTTCGGACATCCGGCCGAGAAGCTGAAAACCATCGGTATCACCGGAACCAAGGGAAAAACAACCACTACGTATATGGTGAAATCCATTCTTGAGAATGCCGGATACAAAGTCGGCCTGATCGGAACCATCGAGGCGATCATCGGGGAGAAGCATATCCCGGCAGCCAATACCACACCGGAGTCCTATATGGTACAGAAATATTTTCATGACATGGTAGAAGCAGGCTGCGATGCGGTGGTTATGGAGGTTTCCTCACAGGGACTGATGCTTCACAGGACACAGGGATTTGTATTTGATTTTGGAATTTTCACAAATATTGAACCGGATCATATCGGACCGAATGAGCACAAGGATTTTGATGATTATCTGCACTGCAAATCCATGCTTCTCAAGCAGTGTAAGGTTGGTATCGTAAACCGTGATGATGAGCATTTTGAACGTATCATTGAGGGGCATACCTGTACACTTGAGACTTACGGATTTTCTGAAAAGGCAGATCTTCGCGCAGAGGATGCGAAACTGGTTGGAAGAAAGGGATATCTTGGCATCTCCTATCATGTGAAGGGACTTCTGGACTTCCCGGTGGAAATCGATATCCCGGGAAAATTCAGTATTTACAATTCCCTGACAGCCATTGCCATCTGCCGTCATTTCAAGGTATCCGAAGAGAATATCATCAAAGCACTGAAGGTAGCAAAGGTCAAAGGCCGTATCGAGATGATCAAGGTATCCGATGAATTTACCCTGATGATCGACTATGCGCACAATGCCATGGCACTGGAGAGCCTTCTGGGAACTCTGAAGGAATACAATCCGCACAGGCTGGTATGTCTGTTCGGATGTGGCGGAAACCGTTCCAAACTGCGCCGTTATGAGATGGGTGAGGTTTCCGGAAAGATGGCAGATCTGACCATCATCACTTCAGATAATCCGCGGGATGAGGATCCACAGGCCATCATCGATGATATCAAGATCGGAATGGCAAAAACAGACGGAAAATATGTAGAGATCCCGGATCGTAAAGAAGCGATCGCCTACGCGATCCATCACGGTGAGCCGGGAGATATCATCGTCCTTGCCGGAAAGGGCCATGAGGATTACCAGGAGATCAAGGGTAAGAAATATCCTATGGATGAGCGTGTGCTGATCCGGGAGATCCTGGAAGAAGATCAGAAAGCGTAAATGGATGATCTATGCAGATGTGATCATTGATATTTCTCATGAAAAGCTGGACCGGGATTTTCAGTATCGTGTACCTGAGGAGCTGGCGCAGGCAATAAAGCCCGGAGTTGTGGTCACAGTGCCCTTCGGAAAGGGAAATACCCTTCGGAAAGGCTATGTGACCGGGATCTCCGGAACGGCAAAATATGATGCGTCAAAGCTCAAGGAGATCCGGGGAGTGTCCACAGACAGTGAGACAACAGAATCCCGGCTGATCGCACTTGCGGCCTGGATGAAGGAGACTTATGGCTCTACCATGATCCAGGCACTGAAAACAGTTCTGCCTGTGAAAGATAAAGTCCGTGCAAAAGAGAAAAGGCTGATCTTTTTTACAGGGGAAAAGGAAGAGGCCGAAGCGCTCCTTTGTGAACTGGAAGGCAGCCGTTTTAAAGCCCGGGAACGTTTCCTGCGGGCAATCCTGGAGGCCGGGAGCCTGGATTATACTTACGCGTCAAAAGAACTGGGAGCAAGCATTTCCGTCCTGGATTTCTTCGAAAAAAAGGGCCTGATAAGGATTGAAAGCCAGGAAATGTACCGGATCCCTGCAGGAAATGGTCTGGTAAAAGAAGACCGGGAGCTGCGTTTAAACAGGGAACAGTTTGTGGCAGCAGAACAGATCTTTCAGGAATGGCAGGAACCGGATCCAAGACCTGCGCTTCTTTTTGGAGTGACCGGAAGCGGAAAGACCCAGGTTTATATGCGCCTGATCCAGAAGGTACTGGAGGAGGGAAAACAGGCGATCGTGCTGATCCCGGAGATCGCACTTACCTATCAGACAGTCCGGCGCTTTTATGCCATGTTCGGCGATAAAGTTTCGGTTCTGAACTCCAGGCTTTCTTTGGGGGAGCGTTACGATCAGTTCCGGAGAGCAAAACGTGGTGAGATCCAGGTGATGGTGGGTCCACGATCCGCACTGTTCACGCCATTTTCCAACCTGGGACTGATCGTTATCGACGAAGAACATGAACCTACCTACAAAAGTGAAAACACACCAAGGTACCATGCCAGGGAAACTGCCATCGAGAGAGCACGGATGGAACATGCCCGGGTGGTCATGGGTTCTGCAACACCTTCGTTGGAAGCTTACAGCCGTGCCTGTGACGGGGAGTATCTTCTGGTAAGTTTAAATACACGTTATGAGGAAAGACCGCTTCCCCAGGTATCGATCGTGGATTTGAGGGAAGAATTAAAGAAAGGGAACCGTTCCGTACTGAGCCTTGAGCTGAAAGCACAGCTGGAACGTGTCCTCGAAAACAGAGAGCAGGCCATGCTGTTTCTGAACCGGAGGGGCTATGCCGGATTTGTTTCCTGCAGGGCATGCGGCCAGGTTATGAAATGTCCCCATTGCGATGTGTCCCTGAGTGAACATAATGGAAACCGCCTGATCTGCCATTATTGTGGTTACGAGACTGTGAAGCCGGAAGTCTGTCCATCCTGCGGTTCACCGCATATCGGCGGATTCAAGGCAGGAACCCAGCAGATCGAAAAGGTCCTCGAAAAAGAGTTCCCAAAGGCCCGGGTGCTCCGAATGGATTTTGATACTACAAGGACCAAGGACAGTTATGAAAAGATCCTGGCATCTTTTGCAAAACATGAGGCGGACATTTTGGTGGGGACTCAGATGATCGTCAAGGGGCACGATTTTCCGGATGTGACACTGGTTGGGGTGATCGCGGCGGATCTTTCCCTGAATATGGATGATTATCATTGCGGTGAGAGGACATTCCAGCTTCTGACTCAGGCAGTGGGGCGGTCCGGCAGAGGAAACCGGCCCGGTCATGCAGTGATCCAGACGTATCAGCCGGAACACTACAGTATCCAGGCTGCGGCCATCCAGGATTATGAGCGTTTTTATAAAGAAGAGATGGGTTACCGGATGCTTCTGGACTATCCGCCGGCGGCTCACATGATGACTGTTTTTGGCGCCTGCCAGGATGAAGAACTTCTGAAGAAAGCCATGTATTATATAGAAGCATTTATCCGCAGGGTAAGCCCGAAGGAAGAACTTCACATGATCGGTCCGGCAGCTGCGTCTGTGGGCAAGGTAAAAGATGTTTACCGGCAGGTGCTCCATCTGAAACATGTGGATATCCGTTTTCTCACAGCAGTCAGAGAAAAGCTGGAGAAATATATAGAGATAAATTCCGGGTTCCGGAAAATATACATTCAATTTGATATGAGTTAAAGGAGAAGAAAAAATGGCACTTAGAACAATCCGTGTACAGGGTGACTCTGTACTGACAAAAAAATCCCGCACAGTAGACAAGATGACACCAAGGATCAGTGAACTGATCACAGATATGCTGGATACCATGTATGATGCGATGGGCGTAGGTCTTGCAGCACCTCAGGTTGGAATCCTGAAACGCATTGTTGTCATCGATGTAGGGGATGGCCCCATCGTACTGATCAATCCGGAGATCCTTGAGACAAGCGGTGAGCAGACCGGTGACGAGGGATGTTTAAGCGTTCCGGGAATGGCCGGACAGGTGACACGTCCGAATTATGTGAAAGTAAAAGCCCTTGACGTGAACATGGAAGAGCAGATCCTTGAGGGAGAGGGCCTTCTGGCAAGAGCATTCTGCCATGAGATCGACCATCTGGACGGAAAAATGTATACAGAACTTGTGGAGGGAGAACTTCACAAGGTAACTTACGATGAAGAAGACTAAAGGCGGGATAATATGAAGATTGTTTATATGGGAACTCCGGACTTTGCGGTGGCGCCTCTTGCAGCGCTGGTAGAGAACGGATATGAAGTGGAGGCTGTGATCACACAGCCGGACAAACCGAAGGGCAGAGGCAAGACCATGATGCCGACCCCTGTCAAAGAAGAAGCACAGAAACATGAGATCCCGGTATTACAGCCGGTAAAAGTGAGAGATCCGGAGTTTGTAGAGAAACTTAAAAGCCTTGCACCGGATATCATCATTGTTGCGGCATTCGGACAGATCATTCCAAAGAGCATCCTGGATATGCCGAGATTCGGATGTATCAATATCCATGCGTCTCTGCTTCCGAAATATCGTGGAGCAGCACCGATCCAGCAGGCTGTGATCGACGGGGAAAAAGAATCCGGCGTTACCATCATGCAGATGGGAACCGGCCTGGATACCGGCGATATGATCTCCAGGATCGTGGTGCCACTTGACAAAGATGAGACAGGCGGAAGCTTGTTTGATAAACTTGCCCATGCAGGAGCGGAACTTCTGGTGCAGACACTGCCGTCCATTTTTGACGGAACTGCCACATGCGAGAAGCAGCCGGAAGAGAGCCCGACACCATATGCTGCCATGATTTCCAAGAAAATGGGACTTCTGGATTTTAACAAAAATGCAGAGGAACTGGAGAGACTGGTAAGAGGCCTTAATCCGTGGCCAAGTGCCTTTACCTTTATCAACGGAAAAACACTGAAGGTCTGGAAGAGTTCCGTCCTGGAAAAACAGGCACAGGAAGCACCGGGAACTGTGATCGCCGCGGATAAAGAAGGAATCCAGGTAGCATGCGGGCAGAATGTGCTGGTGCTTCAGGAAGTGCAGCTGGAAGGCAAGAAACGCATGGAAGCGGATGCGTTCCTCCGGGGATATCAGTTGAAACCAGGAGACATGTTCAGAGATTCCAGGGAGTGATGAGTTATGTACGGATATGGTTATTACGGATGGGGAATGGACCCCACGGTTCTTTTGCTTGTGATCGGAATGCTTCTTTCGCTTGCGGCATCCGCAAAGCTGCGCAGTACCTTTGCAGTCTATAAAAAGGTCCGGAGTCATTCCGGCATCACCGGTGCGGAAGCTGCACAGAGGATCCTGAGAGCGGCAGGGATCACAGACGTACAGGTGATTCCGATCCGCGGAAGTCTTACAGATCACTATGATCCGAGAACAAAAACGGTTTCCCTTTCAGAAGATATTTACGGAAGAAATTCTCTGGCGGCTGTGGGTGTGGCAGCACATGAATGCGGCCATGCGATCCAGGATGCGATCAATTATGCACCTCTGAACATCCGCTCTGCCATCGTGCCAGCCGCAAATATTGGTTCCCAGCTTTCCTGGCCGCTGTTTATCGCAGGGCTGATCTTTTCCATTGATCCGCTGGTAACTCTGGGAATTGTTTTGTTTTCACTGGCAGTACTGTTTCAGCTGGTGACACTTCCGGTTGAGATCAATGCGTCTTCCAGAGCGCTTAAAATGCTGGAAAGTACCGGTATCTTAGGTGCAGATGAGAAAAAGGGAGCAAGAAAAGTGCTGACAGCGGCAGCACTTACCTACGTGGCGGCTCTGGCAGCATCCATTCTGCAGCTTTTGAGACTGATCATCCTTGCAGGAGGTAGAAATCGTGATTAGCAGCGGAGTAAACACCAGAGAACTGATCCTTGAGATTCTGTTACAGATCGAGGAGGAGGGAGAGCACAGTCATATCGCTATCCGGAATGCGCTTTCCAAATATCAGTTTCTTCCGAAACAGGAACGTAGTTTTATTACAAGAGTATGTGAGGGAACACTGGAGTACAGGATCTATATTGATTATGTTATCGATTCTTTTTCCAAGGTTCCTGTAAACAAAATGAAACCGCAGATCCGTGAGATCCTGAGAAGTGCGGTATATCAGCTGAAGTTCATGGACAGTGTCCCGGACAGTGCGGTATGCAATGAAGCGGTAAAGCTGGCGCAGCGAAAAGGTTTTTATAATCTGAAGCCTTTTGTCAACGGGGTGCTCCGTACCATTGCCAGAGAGATCGGGAATCTGGAACTTCCATTAAGAGAGGAAGATGAAGTACGCTACCTCTCCGTGAAGTATTCCATGCCGGAATACCTGGTAGAAAAATGGAAAGCTGCCTACGGGGTGAAGACTACAGAGAAGATCCTGGAAGATTTTCTCACAGAAAGGCCTATCACGGTGCGGTGCCGTACCCATAAGGCATCTCTTCGTGAGATCGTTACCAGCCTGAAGTCGCAGGGAGTAACGGTAGAACAGGCACCATATCTTCCGTATGCACTGAAGATCTCCGATTATAATCATATCCTGACACTGGATACATTTCTTCAGGGAAAGATCCTGGTGCAGGATGTAAGCTCCATGCTTGTGGCAGAGGCAGCCAGCCCCAAAAAGGGAGACCACATCATTGACATGTGTGCGGCGCCGGGTGGCAAGAGCATCCATGTGGCAGATAAGATGGGCGACTATGGAAATGTAGATGCCAGGGATGTGAGCCAGTATAAGGCAGATCTCATCAAAGAAAACATCCACAGGACCGGTGTGATCAATGTGGATGCCAGAGTCCAGGACGCTACTGTGTATGATCCGGATTCTGAGCAGGCTGCGGATATCGTGATCGCAGATGTACCGTGTTCCGGATACGGAGTCATCGGCAAGAAACCGGAGATCAAATACCGTGCCACACCACAGAAACAGGAAGAAATCGTAATGCTCCAGAGAATGATCCTGGACAAAGCGGCAAAATATGTAAAACCGGACGGAACGCTGATCTTCAGTACTTGTACCATCGCCCGGGAAGAAAATGAAGAAAACGTATTATGGTTTTTAAAGAACTATCCGTACCGGCTGGAAAGCCTGGATCCGTATATACCGGAAGAACTCCGCTGCAAGTCCACAAAGCTTGGCTATCTGCAGCTTCTGCCGGGAATACATAAGACAGACGGATTCTTTATTGCCAGATTCAGAAGGAAATAACAGAAAATGACAGATGTAAAATCCATGACCATGGAGGAACTGAAAGAATTCATGACAGAGATCGGTGAGAAGCCTTTCCGGGCAAAACAGATCTATGCGTGGCTTCATCAGCAGCTGGTCACCTCCTGGGATGAAATGACAAATCTTTCCAAAAGCCTCAGGGAAAAGCTTTCGGCATATCCGATCACGGCACTGACCCAGGCAGATGTAAGGATCTCAAAAATTGACGGAACCAGAAAATATCTGTTCCGGCTGGAAGATGGAAATGTGATCGAGAGCGTTCTTATGCGGTACCACCACGGTAATTCGGTATGTATTTCTTCGCAGGTGGGCTGCCGTATGGGATGCAGGTTCTGTGCATCTACCATCGGAGGGCTGACCAGATGCCTGAAACCGTCCGAGATGCTGGATCAGATCTACCGTATCCAGGCGGATACCGGTGAACGTGTGGCCAATGTAGTTGTGATGGGAACCGGTGAGCCGATGGACAATTATGATAATCTGGTGCGGTTTATCCGGATCCTTACCGATGAGAACGGGCTCGGGATCAGCCAGCGAAATGTAACGGTATCTACCTGCGGCATCGTGCCGAAGATGTATGATCTTGCGGAAGAAAAACTGCAGATCACCCTGGCCCTGTCTCTCCATGCACCAAATGACGAGAAACGCCGGGAACTGATGCCTGTTGCAAACAAGTATTCCATGGATGAGGTTCTGGATGCCTGCAGGAATTATTTCGATAAAACAGGCCGGAGGATCACCTTTGAGTACAGTCTTGTAGCCGGGGTAAATGATGGCGAGGAAGATGCAAAACAGCTGGCCGGCCGTATTAAAGGTATTAACTGCCATGTAAACCTGATCCCTGTCAATCCTATCAAAGAACGCTCCTATGTGAGGTCTACTCGACAGGCTGTGGAGAATTTCAAAATAAAACTTGAAAAATACGGAATTAATGTTACTATTAGAAGGGAAATGGGCAGCGACATTGACGGTGCCTGTGGACAGCTAAGAAAAAGTTACATGGAAAAAACAGAAAGCGAGAAGTGACATGAGGATATACTCAGCTACTGATGTAGGGCAGAAGCGGAAGATGAATCAGGATTACGTGTTTGCGTCTGAAGGTCCGGTGGGAAATCTGCCTAATCTTTTCACAGTTGCGGACGGGATGGGCGGCCATAACGCCGGTGACTATGCATCCTCACATGCAGTACGGATCCTTGTGGATGAAATCCGTGAAGATGCGGATTACAATCCGGTGAAGGTTATTCGTCATGCGATCGAAACTGCCAACGCGGAGATCAGGAACCGTGCGCAGGAAGACGAGAACCTCCGGGGCATGGGAACCACTATGGTGGTGGCGACTATTGTAGATCAGTATGCCTATGTAGCCAATGTAGGTGACAGCCGTTTATACGTGATCCAGGACGGGATCCGCCAGGTCACCAGAGATCATTCCCTGGTACAGGAAATGGTCAGAATGGGCGAGATCAGCGAAGCGGAAGCACGGAATCATCCGGATAAGAACATTATTACAAGGGCACTTGGCGCAGAGAAAACGGTGGATGTGGATTTCTTTGATCTGAAACTTGAAAAGGGATGTACGATCCTGATGTGTTCAGACGGCCTCAGCAATATGGTTGAAGATGAGAAGATCCAGGAGATCATATCCGATCCGGAAGCAGATATTGATCAGAAGGGCAGCGCGCTCCTTCGGGAAGCAAATCAGAATGGCGGTAAGGATAATATTGCAATCGTACTGGTAGAACCATTCACGAATGAGGTGGAAACATGTTAAAGACGGGAATGATCATAGCCGAGCGCTATGAGATCGTAGGAAAAATCGGAACTGGCGGAATGGCAGATGTCTATAAAGCTATGGATCATAAGCTGAACCGCTTTGTTGCAGTGAAAGTCCTGAAACCGGAGTTTCGGGAGGATACCACGTTCATCAAGAAATTCAGAAGTGAAGCACAGGCGGCAGCCGGCCTTACACATCCGAATATCGTCAATGTATTTGACGTAGGAGATGACGGCGGGGTCTATT
>CAVEKJ010000050.1:6209-10380 GCA_963616205.1 Prevotella sp. | reverse complement strand
TATCAGAGCTGCTTTCCAAAACAGGAATGACCTTCCCGATTTATATCGGAGCCATGATCGCGGCAGCTTTTATCCGTAATATCGGAGAATATTCCGGTAAATTTACCATCTATATGGGTGAGATCAACGACATTGGCGGTATCAGCCTTTCCCTGTTCCTGGGAATCGCCATGATCACACTGAAGCTGTGGCAGCTGGCTGACCTGGCACTTCCGCTGATCATCCTGCTTGCAGGACAGGTAGTTCTGATGTTTGTGTACACTTATTTTGTGGTGTTCAATGTTATGGGGCGGGATTACGATGCGGCAGTACTTTCTTCCGGTGTCTGCGGTTTTGGTATGGGTGCCACACCGAATGCCATGGCAAACATGCAGGCGATCTGCGAGAAATATGCACCTTCTGTAAAAGCATACCTTCTGGTGCCGTTGGTAGGAAGTCTGTTCGCGGATTTCCTGAACAGCTTAACAATTACATTTTTTATTAACTTCTTATAAAAAAGATCATAAGGGATGAGGAAAAGAAATGTTTGGCAAGAAAATTCTGGGAAAAAAAGACAGTGAAAAAGCAAAAGAGTATAAGATCATAAACGAAAATGTCGCAGTGCCGGAGGTACATATCGGTGAAGATAAGGATATAGATGACAAAGTGAAAGATGAGACGATCACTTACGATAATGTGGCGATTCCGGAGATCCATATCCGAAAAAAATAACCGGAAAAAGAGATAAAAGCATCGAACCCGTAAATGCGGGTTTTCCACGGGAGAAAATCAGATTTCTGTGGAAAACCTGCATTTTTTATGCGGTGAACTGTGGAAAATGGCGTGTTTACATTTGGGAAAAATATCTTTATAATAAAAACATTGGTCTGACAGATCTCAGACCTGTGAAAGGATGTGACAGATTGGATATCATAAAGAAATTCGGGGACATGGTGGGAAATGAATCCGTTAAAGACCCGGAAAAAGCAAGAAAACTTCTTCTCACAGGCTACCATCTTCAGGAAAAACGTCTGCAGTTTTTCCCGGACAGAAAGCTTCCGGCTTCCGGTCAGTATGTAGCCCGTGTGGTTATGCAGAATATTATTAAGGCACTGGCAAAACCGGACGATACCGCACTGGTGAGTATTTTTGTACCTGGAGAACTTCTGACGGCAGCGGGGATCACCCCGTATTCTGTGGAGGCCATGTCCTGTTTTATCGCGGGAACCAGATGCGAGCAGGCATTTCTGGCCCAGACAGAATCAGAGGGGTTTCCGGAAACCATGTGCTCCTATCACCGGGTTTTTCTGGGAGCGTCCATGACAGGACTGGTGCCGAAGCCGAAATGCACCATTTACACCAACCTTGCCTGTGATGGAAACATGATGACTTTTCCCTATCTGAAACAGAAATATCAGATCCCGGGATTTTACATTGACGTACCTTATGAGAAAAATCAGGACTCTATCAGCTACGTGGCAGATCAGCTCCGTGAGATGAAGAAATTCCTGGAAGACATAAACGGGAAAAAAATCTCCGAGCAGGCGGTGCAGCGTGCAGTGGCTAACAGCAATGAGGCGGCATCTTATTACAGCCGTCAGCTTGCGCTCCGGAAAGATCACGACCCGGTGACTTCTCTGACAAACGAGCTGTATGCGATCTTTATGTGTCACCTTCTTGCAGGTTCCCAGGAATCTCTGAAATACACAAAGATGCTTCTCGAAGACGTAAAGAAAGCGCCAAAAGGCGAGGGACTTCACATCTTGTGGATGCATATGATGCCGTTTTTGCAGGAGCCGGTAAAAGATGTGTTTAATTATAGCCAAAATGTGCACATCAGCGCCTGTGATTTTGTAGCGGATGGTTTTCAGCGGATGCATGCTTCTGATCCTTATGAGGCCCTTGCGGAAAAAATGGTCAACTGTATTTACAACGGAAGCGTGAAACAGAGGATACAGCGTGCCCAGGAACTGGCCAATCAGACAGAGGCAGACGGCGGAATCCTTTTTGCACACTGGGGCTGCAAGGGAACCATCGGAGCTTCCAGCCTGATCAAAAATTCTCTGGAAAATGCAGGACTGCCTACCATGGTCCTGGACGGTGATGGCTGCAACCCGGCCAATTCCAGTGACGGCCAGGTGTCCACACGACTTCAGGCATACCTTGAAATGCTGGAAAAAAGCAGGGAGGGAAAACGATCATGATACATTACGTCTGTAAATATACGCCGCTGGAGCTGTTTAAAGGTTTTGGCGAGGAATGTGCGGTTCTTGAGGAAATGCCGGAGAACTTTGAACTTTCGGATCAGATTGCCCATGCCAACCTCTGCGGTTTTGGAAAATCTGTCATCCAGGCGGTGCTGGAAGGAAAAGTGGAGCAGCTGGTTCTTGTAAACTGCTGTGATTCCATGCGTCGTGTGTATGACATTGTGGAAAGCACCGGTAAATGTAAATTTCTCTACATGCTGGATATGCCTCACGAAGATAACGACTGTGAGAAAGTAAAGCTTGCCAAAGGGATCCACCGTCTGAAAAAAGCTTACGAGAAATTTTCGGGGAAAACCTTTGACAGAAGTGGATTTCTGAACGCTTTTTCCCATGAGGATGTGGATAACCAGCCATATATCGGCGTGCTGGGCGTCCGTGTCAGCGGTGTCCTGGAAAAAATGATCCGGGATAACATCCGCATGGATGTGGAAAACCTGACTTGTACAGGTGGTAGACGCCTTGCGGTGATCCGTGAGGAACTGGAAAAAATGGATGATGATGCCATGTTTCTGGCTTATGCGGATGCCCTTCTTTCCCAGATGCCGTGTTTCCGTATGAATAACAGCACCAGAAGAAACCGGCTGTATCTGGACCCGAACCTGAAGGGAATTATTTATCATACCATCAAATTCTGCGATTATTACGGATTTGAATATGCAAGCATCAAGAGAGACATTAAGGTTCCGCTTCTTAAGATCGAGACGGATTTTACCAGCCAGAGCGTAGGCCAGCTTCTCACCAGAGTGCAGGCTTTTGCGGAGACGCTGGAAGGCTCGGAAGATATGGACCCATCAAAAGGAATCAGCGAGGAGATAAGGAAAAAAATGGAATCAGGAGTTTATTATGTGGCAGGAATCGACAGCGGTTCCACAAGTACGGATGTTGTGATCCTGGATAAAGACGGAAAGATTAAATCTACCATGATCATCCCCACAGGCGGCGGCGCGATGATGAGCGCAGAGAAGAGCCTGGAGATGGCAGTGGAAAAAGCAGGGATTAAGAAAGAGGATATCGTGCGTATCGTTACTACCGGATACGGACGTGCCTACATTGACAGCGGCGATGACAGTATCACAGAGATCACCTGCCATGCAAAGGGCGCTCATTATCTGAATCCAAATGTGCGTACAGTCATTGATATCGGCGGACAGGATATCAAGGCCATCAGTATTGATGAGAATGGTGCGGTAAAAAATTTCCTCATGAATGACAAATGTGCGGCAGGAACCGGACGTTTCCTGGAAATGATGGCCCGTACACTGGGACTTTCCCTGGAGGAGATGAGCACCCGTGGACTGGAGTGGAAAGAAAATGTCGTCATTTCAAGTATGTGTACCGTATTTGCAGAGTCCGAGGTTGTTTCCCTGGTTGCCCAGAATAAGGATGTGGCAGATATCATCCACGGACTGAATGTATCTGTTGCCTCCAAGGTAGGAGCCCTCGCTGCCCGCCTTGGCAAAAAGAACCCAGGCGAATATATGATGACCGGTGGTGTTGCCAAGAATAAAGGTATTATCCAGGCGCTGGAAGAGAAGCTGGGCGCGAAGCTGTATATCTGTGATGAAGCGCAGCTTTGCGGTGCATTGGGTGCGGCGCTGTTTGCTTATGAGAAGTGTAATGCGGCACTGTAAGTGAATAAGGATGCCCGTTTTATACTTTGTGGAATTTGAAACAGTAGCTGGATGCTTGTGGCTACTGACACGTGTCTGCTCTGATAAGAACGCAGATCTGGTGTAATTATCTGGTGGGCTTGCGGGCCCATTCTGTAGGTGAACAGCCGCAATTTTTCCGGAAATACCGGCTGAAGTGCGACAGATTTGAAAAACCGCACAGCAGAGCCACCTGCTGAACAGGCAGAGCCTCATTGGTAAGAAGATTTTTCGCTTTTTCCAGACGGAGCTGGTTCAGGTCGGCATGTGGTGTGC
>CAVEKJ010000050.1:0-6199 GCA_963616205.1 Prevotella sp. | reverse complement strand
TAGCCATGGCGCAGAGTTTCTCTGTTGTCCATGGTTTTTCGTAATTGGTGAGCATTTCCAGGCGGATCTTCTGGAACAGGCTGTAGAGTTCCGAGTCTGAAGAACTGCCTGCATCCGTACTACGAAGTTCCCGTGCGGCAGTGATCATCAGTTGGCAGAGCAGGGCATATTCATAATCCCGGGAAAAAACTTCTCTGGCCAGATATTCATGCTGCAGTTTCTGTATACAGCGATCGATCTCCTGGCAGTCACTGGGGTAAAAAATCTCGTTGCAGGGAAGTCCGAACCGATCTGCCAGATTTTCTCCGCAGGAAAAATGGACATAGCTGTTCCGGAATTTTCGCACAGCCTGATAATGCTGAGGATTTCCAGGGGTATAAAAGATGCAGGCATTTTCCCGGGTGACAGTAAGCTGACCACGCAGATAAACCTTCATTGGTGTTTTAAATAAAAGAAAAAGATAATCTCCGCTTCCCTCCGGCCGGAAAATCCTGTCGCAATCGGGATTGGAACGATTGTATTCGCAGAAATTTAAGGTAAAATCCATGGAGATGAAGGGCTCCTTTCATTATGTAGATCAGACAATCCGACTGAGGTGTTGTAAAGACCTTTCTGTCTGGAAGTATAGAGTAAAGTGGCAGAGGGATGTCCATCTTGTAAGACTGTTTTTACGATAAATCCTACCGGAAAAAAAGTCAACTATTTCGGAAGATAATCACTGGTATGGATGAAACAGGATGATAAAATAAAACATATGAACAGCAAATTTTTGGAGTGGGAAACAGGGAAACGTTATATTTTATTTACAGGAGGTTTTTTTACAATGAAAAAAGCACAGATCATCGTGGACAAATATTTCCTCACCGGAAAAACAGACAAAAGAATCTATGGTTCCTTTATTGAACATCTTGGACGTGCAGTTTATGAGGGAATTTACCAGGAGGGAAGCCCTCTTTCTGACGAGCAGGGATTCCGAAAAGACACTCTGGAACTGGTAAGGGAGCTGCAGGTTCCTATCGTCCGCTATCCGGGAGGGAATTTTGTATCCGGATTCCGCTGGGAGGACAGCGTGGGCCCGAAAGCACAGAGGCCATCCAGACCGGAGCTGGCCTGGGGTGTCATCGAGACAAATCAGTTTGGCCTCAATGAGTTTGTGGACTGGTCCAGAAAAGCCGGCAGCGACGTGATGATGGCAGTAAACCTGGGAACGAGAGGACCGGAGGATGCGAAAAATCTTCTGGAGTACTGTAACTTCAAGGGAGGCACCTACTACAGTGATCTCCGTAAAGCACATGGTTACGAGCAGCCACATAATATCAAATTATGGTGTCTCGGAAACGAGATGGATGGTCCGTGGCAGATGGGACATAAGACTGCGGCAGAGTACGGAAGAGTTGCTGCAGAGACTGCCCGTCTGATGAAATTTATGGACCCGGAGGTTGAGACCGTTGCCTGCGGAAGTTCCAATCTGGAGATGCCGACTTTTGGCTCCTGGGAGTATACCGTTCTTGATGAGGCTTACGATCAGGTGGATTATCTTTCTCTCCATCAGTACTATGGAAATCGAGACGGGGACACCGCAGATTTCCTTGCATGCTCCAAAGGCATGGATGATTTTATTTCCGGTGTGGTTTCTATCTGCGATGCAGTAAAAGCAAAGAAACATGGCAAAAAACAGATCAATCTTTCCTTCGATGAGTGGAACGTATGGTACCACAGCAACGAGCAGGACAAGAAACTGGAAAAATGGGTACAGGCGCCCCATCAGCTGGAGGATGTTTATAATTTTGAGGATGCCCTTCTTGTGGGAAGTATGCTGATCACCCTTCTCCGTCACGCAGACCGTGTAAAGATCGCCTGCATGGCACAGCTGGTCAATGTTATTGCGCCGATCATGACCTCCGACACCGGTGCATGGCGCCAGACAATTTTTTATCCATATATGCTGACCAGTGTATTTGGAAGAGGAACCGTTCTCAATACACAGGTTCTCACACCGGTATACGAGAGCAAGACTTATGGCGAAGCTCCATATCTGGATTCTGTGTGTGTCTGGGATGAGGAAAAAGATGCTCTGACCATTTTCGCAGTGAACAAGAGCCTGGATGAGGATATGGAAATTTCCTGTGATTTGAGACAGTTTGAAGGATATAAGATTGTAGAGCATATTGTACTTAATAATGACGACCTTCAGGCAGTCAACACAGAGGCACAGCCTGAAAATGTAGTCCCTGTAAAAGCCAGTGCAGAGTGCGCCAAACTGGACGGCGGAAAACTGGAAGCAGTGTTTGCAAAGCACAGCTGGAATATGATTCGTCTTGCGAAATAGGTGTGGGTGAAGTATAGTAGAAGTGGTTACAGAAAAATGTAAATCATGTGACATTATGGGAGGATTTTTATGTACACACCTGCAAAGGAACGCTACGAAACCATGGAGTACAACCGTTGCGGAGAAAGCGGTCTGATGCTTCCGAAGGTATCTCTTGGATTATGGCATAATTTCGGAGATACTTCTGATTATGAAAATATGAAACAGCTGTGTTTCACAGCTTTTGATAACGGAATCACACAGTTTGACCTTGCCAATAATTATGGCCCGGCTTACGGAAGCGCAGAGCGGAATTTCGGCAAGATCCTGAAAGAAGAGCTGATGCCTTACCGTGATGAGCTGATCATCACCACCAAGGCAGGTTATGATATGTGGGAGGGCCCTTACGGAAACTGGGGCAGCCGCAAATATCTTCTGGCAAGCCTTGACCAGAGCCTGAAACGGATGGGTCTGGAATATGTGGATATTTTTTACCATCACAGAATGGACCCGGAGACTCCGCTGGAGGAAACCATGGGGGCGCTGGCAACAGCGGTTCAGCAGGGCAAGGCCCTCTATGTAGGACTTTCCAATTACGATGGAAAAACCCTAAGCCAGGCAGCAGCAATCCTGAAAGATCTGAAATGCCCGTTTGTGATCAACCAGAACCGGTATTCCATTTTTGACAGAACTGTGGAAGAGAACGGATTAAAGAGAACCACTGGTATCCTGAAAAAAGGCCTGATTACTTTCAGTCCGCTGGCGCAGGGACAGCTGACAGACCGTTACCTGAACGGAATCCCGGAGGATAGCCGAATCCGTAAGGACGGTAGATTCCTGAAAGAAAGCGCCCTGACACCAGAGCGTCTGGACCAGATCCGAAGACTGAATGATCTGGCAGCACAGCGTGGCGAGAAGCTCGCGGACATGGCACTTGGCTGGCTGCTCCAGCATGAGGAAGTCACCAGTGTGCTCATCGGAGCCTCCAAACCGCAGCAGATCATTGATAATGTGAAAGCGATCCACTGTGCGCCGTTTACAGCGGAAGAGCTGCGTCTGATTGACGAGATTTCGAAGTAAGATTTATAAAATTATAAATAACTTTTTATGCCAAAATAATTGTTTAACCGAATCAAGAAAGTCCCCGGCGGAGTTGCAAAGAGCAATAAGCAGTGGGTGGGAACTTGGCTGATAAGAGCGGTTTGACAACAGGATATAGGTGTGCTATATTGAAAAACAGAAAAGAAAAAGTGCCAGCGGGAGCTTGTGTGACAGGCTGAGAGGAAGATAGATCTTCGACCGTACCTGATTTGGGTAATGCCAACGGAGGGATTGTGATTTCAGAGCGTGTCTCCGTGGAGTTTATTCATGGGGATGCGCTTTTTTTGTGCAGGACTGGAACGGAAATGATCTGACAATGTGGGAATGTGAAAGTGACAGAGACTGTATGTGGAGCTTCTGCGATGAGCGGGCAGGAAGGGGAGCGCCTTAATGTCTGGCAGGAGGGTGATATTCCGGAGATTTTTTCCGGGAGGATCATGTAAGCGATGGGAATCCGTGTTTTCGGAGTGAGAGGAAGTAAGGGAACTTCGACCGCCAAAATCTAAAGGCAGACTGCAGCAGCCGGGAAATTTTTTGCCCGAGGGCTGACAGGGATCTGCCTGATATTTCAGGGAGGAAAACACAATGGAAAAACAGAGGATGCACACGCTTCGTATGGTAATGCTGGCAATGATGGTTGCGATCGGTGTCGTAATTTCACCGATTCTGAGGATTGAGGGAATGTGCCCCACGGCGCATCTGGTGAATATCGTATGCTCGGTTCTGATGGGACCATGGTATTCCCTTCTCTGTGCAACCATGATCGGCGTGATCCGTATGATGTTCATGGGAATCCCGCCACTTGCACTGACTGGTGCAGTATTTGGCGCATTTCTTTCAGGTGTGTTCTACAGACTTTCCAAAGGTAAGATCATCTGTGCGGTGATCGGTGAGATCTTTGGAACGGGTATCATCGGCTCTATGGTTTCTTATCCGGTGATGGCATTCCTGATGGGAAGAGGCGGACTGACAGCGTTTTATTATACGCCGATGTTCCTTGCAGCAACCACAATGGGAGGATGTGTTGCCTATATTTTCCTGAAGGCACTGAGCAAAGCAGGTCTTCTGGTGAAGTTCCAGGCAGCTCTGGGGTCAAAAACATATGAGACAAAGATTTTTACAACTGCGGAAACAAATTAAAGAGGAAAAGCCGCTGGTTCATTGTATCACCAATCCGATTTCCATTCACGATTGTGCCAATGTGATCCTTGCGGTGGGTGCGAGACCGATCATGGCGGAGCATCCGGCGGAGGTCGGAGATATTACGGCTTCTGCAGGTGCGCTGATGCTGAATCTTGGGAATATTACGGATGCCAGGATTCAGTCTATGAAGCGTTCTATGAGAACAGCGGTGGAGAATAAGATTCCGGTGCTTCTGGATCTGGTTGGAGTTGCGTGCAGTGAGCTGCGGCTGGATTTGGCGAGGGAGCTTTTAAGTATTGGGCATCCGGCGGTGCTGAAAGGAAATATGTCAGAGCTTCTGGCTGTTTCCGGGTTGCCGTCCCATGCGATTGGGATTGATGCGGGAGCGCAGGATGCACTGACTGCGGAAAATATGGAGGCTGTCAGTGAGGTGCTGAGGGCTTTTGCCAGGAATAATCAGGCGGTGGTTCTGGCTACCGGGAAGCGGGATTTTGTTACAGATGGAGAACGGGTTGTTTTGATTGAGAATGGTACTGCGGCATTGTCCGGGATTACCGGGACTGGCTGTATGGTCGGGGCGCTGACTGCGGCATTTTTGCCAGGATGTGTGGTGTCCGGATGTGAGGGATCTGCTTCTGGTGATGAAGGAATGAAGAGTTATCTGGCTGCGGCGGTTCTTGGGACTGCACTTATGGGGATCGCCGGTGAGGAAGCGGAGAAGGTTTCCCGTGGGCCGGGGAGTTTTCAGGTGAATCTGCTGGATGAGATTTATGGAATTTCGGACGGTCAGCTGCTGGATATGTTGAAGGTGCGAAGTTTTAAGTGAGTATAGAAGAGAGGGTTTTGTGATGGATAGAAGAGATTTGGATGTGACGTTGTATCTGGTGACGGACAGTACGTATCATACGGAGGAGTCATTGCTTCGGACGGTTGAGGAGGCCTGTAAGGGTGGTGTGACTCTGGTTCAGCTCCGTGAGAAGAATACGGGGGGACGGGAGTATCTGGATAAGGCGTTTAAGGTGAAGGAGATTACGGATCGGTATCATGTGCCGCTTATTATTGATGACCGTGTGGATGTGGCGCTGGCCTGTGATGCGGCTGGTGTGCATGTGGGGGCGTCGGATATTCCGGTTGCGGTTGCAAGGAAGCTGATGGGGCCGGATAAGATCGTGGGGGCTACGGCTAAGACGGTTGAGGCTGCCATGAAGGCTTATGAGGATGGCGCGGATTATCTTGGTGTGGGAGCGATTTATCCTACTACTACCAAGGTGGTGACGATTCTTACGAAGGTTTCTACGCTGAAGGATATCTGTGAGGCGGTTCCGATTCCGGCGGTTGCGATCGGGGGATTGAATGCTGGGAATATGGATGTGCTGGAAGGCGCTGGGATGAGTGGTGTGGCGGTTGTTTCTGCTATTATGAAGGCGGAGGATCCGCAGGAGAGTGCGCAGGAGATTAAGGAGAAGATTGTTGCGCTGATGGGGAAGTAAAATTTTAGGATGTTTGAAGAACAGTGGTGGATTTTAGGTTCATTGCTGTTCTTTTTTTCGTTGGAGATACGGACGCCCGTGAGGCGTGTGCTGCTTGTCGCTGGGGCTTCGTCGGGGGCTGGCTTCTAAGCCGCTGAAAATCTGCTAAAACCGCTTC
>CAVEKJ010000049.1:0-10386 GCA_963616205.1 Prevotella sp. | reverse complement strand
GGGTTACTACCTTCGATGCATCTGCAAATACAGGATTGACACTTCCTGCCACAAGGCATGCGCTGCAGAGCAGAGCTGCGATCATATTTCTTTTTTTCATTGGACTTTCCCTCCTGATATATTTCTTATAAATTCGTTGTATCTGTTTTCGTTCCTGCTATGTAAAGCGGACATTCCTGATCTTCTTTCATGCATATCATAAATGCGTCCGCTTCACGATTTGTCGTTCACATTATACCACAGATACTGTCATATTTGTAATTTATATTATCTGAAAATACCAGAAAAACCGCTGTAGAAAATGATATCTTCGCTTTCCAGGCAGCGGCTGTTCTCTTTTAGATTTGTTTTAATTTTCCGGTTTTTTTCGCTTTTTCAAGCAATTCCTGATTTTTCTGATTCATAGCACCAAAATCTTTTAGCGAACAGTAGACTTCTCTGCATTTTTCCATGAGTTCCAACGCTTTCCGGAAGGCTGGCTCTGTGATACATTCGAAAGGCTTCTCGGTGACTACTTCTGCAGCCAGTTCTTTTGCCACCTGATAATCTGCATCATTGGTATGGAGAACTCCGGTCACAAAAGGAATTCCCTGACGCTGCAGTTTCCGGTACACCGGGATCCCGCTTCCGTTTCCGCCGATCACAAACACCTGGGGCTCTCCGGCCGGCGGTTCCATTTCCACACAGCCAAACTCTGCATTGTAACTTCCCCTGGTGATCCCGTAAAGTTTCCGGATATAATCCGAAGTAAAGATTTCCTCCGGCGCTCCGTATTTTTCGATGTGATCTCCATGTACGCAGATCACCTGATCCGAAATCTTCTGGGCAAGATCCAGCTCATGGAGGGACATGATCACGGTCACCTGTTTTTCCAATACCATCTTTTTGAGGATGGCAAGAAGTTCCAGTTTATGGCGGATATCCAGGAAAGATGTGGGCTCATCCAGGATGATGATCTCCGGCTCCTGACAGATAGCCCGGGCCAGAAGGATCCTCTGCCTCTGTCCGTCACTGATGGCTGTGAAATCCCGGTCTTTCAGATCCCAGGCATGGACCATCTCCATGGCATTTTTCACCTTTTCCTTATCCTCTGCGGAAAGGATTCCCAGTGTTCCGGTGTAGGGGTACCTGCCGGTGGATACCACATCCTCGCAGGTCATAAGTTCCGGGCGCATCCGCTCGGTAAGCACTACAGCCAGTTTCCTGGAAACTTCTTTGTTGGTCATCCGGCTCATCTGTTCCTGTTCCAGATATACGGTTCCGCTGATCAGGGAAAGCTGCCTTGTGATACTCTTTAAAATGGTGGATTTTCCGGCACCGTTGGGGCCGATCAGAGTCAGGATCTCTCCTTTGTTCAGCTGAATATTGATCTCTTTGATCAGCGGTTTTCCGTCATAACCGACGGTCAGCTGATCGGTATAAAAAAAATATGATTTCATCTCTTATATCCTCTGCTGTCTGCGAATCATGATATAGATAACTACCGGTGCTCCAAAAACGGCTGTCACAGAACTGATGCTCAGCTCCGTCGGTGCAAACACCGTTCTTGCAATCAGGTCACAGAACAGGCAGAACACCGCCCCGCCTAAGAAACAGGCCGGGATCACAAGCAGCGGCTTTGCAGTCTTTAAGAGGCTTTTTGCAATGTGGGGAACTGCAATTCCCACAAAGGAGATCGGTCCTGCAAAGGCTGTCACACAGGCAGAGAGAATACTGGAAAGCAGGATCAGAAGAATCCGGAATACTTTGATATTCACGCCCATATTCTGTGCGTAAGTCTCTCCCAGCTGATAGGCGCTGATGGGTTTTGACATAAAAAATACGATCACCATGGTCACCAATACCACCACTGCCATAGTCCGCACATTGCCCCAGGTCATACCGGAAAAACTTCCCAGAGACCAGTTATGGAGATTGACGATATTGGAATCATCCGCAAAAGTTACCACAAAGTCCGTGACAGCCGAACAGATATAGCCGATCATCACACCACTGATGACCAGCATGGACATGTTGTGGACTTTTTTTGCCACAAGGAGCACAAAACCCATGGAGATCATGGAGCCTGCAAAAGCTGCCAGGATCATGGCTCCGGAACCGATGGCCACGGATCTGCTTAAAAGAAAGATCATCAGAAGCGCCACGATCAGCTTGGCTCCGGAAGAAATTCCCAACACAAAGGGACCCGCGATCGGATTGTTAAAAAAGGTCTGTAAAAGAAATCCGGAAACGGAAAGTGCTCCACCCAGGATGATCACAGAGAGGATCCTGGGAAGACGGATCTCCCACACAATATTATAGGAAGTCTCATCTCCCTGATGCCGGAATATGATATTCAGTATCTCCTGCACAGAGAGGTGGATACTTCCGGAATTTACATTCCATATAAATAAAAAGATCAAAAGCACCGCAAGGATCACAAAGGAGATCCCGTATCGGACTGCGCGTTTTCTGTCATTCATTTTTTCTGGTACACTCCTCTTCTGTGCTGTGATGGTATCAACTGTTTTTATTTCAGTTTATGCATATAAGTCAGGTTATCCAGGGAATCATCGTCAGTGGTCAGCATGGTATGGATATCCTCGATCATGGTTCCAAGCCCTGTGGTCTCCTGGAAAAGATTTTTGCCTGTACACCAGACATTTCCGCTCTTCACTGCCTTGAAATCCGCAAGGAGTTCGCTCTTGGAAAGAAGTTCGTCGATAGTCTGAAGTTCTCCGTCAATGGTGCTGTTGTAGATGATGTAATCCGCATCTTTTGCCTTGGCATAAAATTCTTCCATCTGCATGTTCATGGTGGAAAGGGCGTTGTCACTTTCTCCCGTATCCTCCGGAACATAATTTCCGCCTGCAAGGGAGATCATTTCGGAAACATAGTCGCCGCTTTTTCTTACATTGACGGCTCCTACGGAGTTGATGTAAAAGAACGCTACGGTCTTATCGGTCTTGTCTGCGGTAAGAACGTTGTCCAGCTTATCAGTCTGCTCTTTAAAAACTTTTTCTGCCACATCTTCTTTTCCGAGAAGAACTGCGTAGAGCTTCATCCACTCGGTCCTTCCAAGAGGATGGCTCTCATAGCTGGAGCGCTCCACCATCACAGGGATCCCGAACTGTTCCAGTTTCTCCTGCACTTCCGGATTGTGATGGATCATGGTGGATTCAATGGCAAGGTCACAGCCTTCATTCAGGATCAGCTCGTAATCCGGGGCACTGTACTTGCCGGCGTAGATCATCTTTTTCTGCTCCATGGCATCTTTGGCTTCCTGGATATACCAGCCATCTTCCTTGGTTCCGGAAAGTTTGATGCTGTCGATCCCATCAATGGCGCGGAAAAGATCCATAGCCGAGGTTGCCACCAGATAAATGTTATTTATGGGCTGCTTCAGGACTTTAATATCAGATTTCAGTCCTTCCGGCGCTTCTTTTCCCTCGGGAACTACAAGAAACTGTCCTTCCTGGTCGATAGTGATCAGTGCATAACCATCGTTATAGTAGTCCACGCTGAACTCTTTTGCGTAGGAAAGTTCCATGCTGTGGTCAAAGGTAAGGCCCGGAATGTCGGCAGGTTCGTGTTCCGTATCTGCTGCCTGCACAGCAAACGCGCACCCCAGGATCAGAGTCAGTGTCAAAAATATATAGGAAATTATTTTTTTCATTTGTCTGCCTTTTTCATGCTTGAAGAATCAAAGTTCAAAGTGTAATCAATTTCATGAGGGGTACTCATGGCTACGGTATCTGCAGTCACTTCCATCTCTCCGTCAAAAACTGTGACCGGGATCTCAAAGGTGGAATTTCCGTCTTTGTTTACCGGCTCATATTTCTCGCCGTCAATGATCATGTAATCATAGTACGGACTGCTCCAGATAATGGTTACGGTAGCTTCTTTATCCTTGATCTCTACTTTCGCCGGGGATTCTACGGTTGCTCTTCCTGTGCCGCCTGTGAGGGTTACATCAAATTCGTAAGTTCCGTCTTCCAGTTTCAGATCTTCCAGCTTTTTACCTTCGGACTTCTTATCATCAGAAGTTTTCTCAGCTTTGGCATCCCCGGATTTCTCTGTGGCTTTTTTGTCGGAGGTGTCATCTTTTTTGTCTGTATCGTCAGCTGTTTCCTCTACATCACTGGTTTTTACAGGATCTTTGACGCTGACTTTGTGGTCGTACCATTTGCCTTTTTCTCCAAGAAGTGCCACATCGAATTCCTCATCAATGGCAGGTACCGGAATATCAAATCCGTAAACTTCCTCTGTATAACCGTCGCTGTATTTCACGGTATCTGTGGTCGGCTCAATGATCTCTGCGCCGTCTTTCTGTGCATCTTCTGCTGTTCCTACAAAGAGGTTTACGATCTTCTTGGAAACCAGACTTACGTGGATGGTCATTTTGCCGTCTTTGACTGTAAGCTCTCCTTTTTTGTCATTGGCTTCGTTTACATGGAACATGCTGCTGTCTGTATCAAACTCTGCTGTGTAAACACCATCTTCCAGCGCGTCCGCCTTGTCTGCATCTGCATCTTTTTCATCGGAAGCTTCTGCATCCTCTTTGGAGTCAGTTTCTGCGGATTCGGTTTTTGTGGAATCGGTTGCTGCCATTGCCGGTACAGATGCAAGCATCATAGCAGAGGTGCTCACCATTGCAAGCAATAAGTTTACATAACGTTTTTTCATAATGATCTTCTCCCTTTCTGATAGCTATCTTCTTTCGCATACAGCATTTCAGGAAAGCACTCCATAAGTTCCTGTCCCATGCAGTTCTCTCCTGAATCGCTGTCTGTTATGTTTCAGCGGATTCTTCCCCTCATGCCTGACATAACAATCTGCCCGGAAGACAGTCTTCCTGGTCTTTCCGGGCAGTTGTATTTTTCATTTATGTATCTGTTTCAGGCTTCTGTCACCTGGCAGATCTAATTTTTATTCTGCGGAATCTTCTGCGGAGTCAGCCTCTGTATCTGCTGCTGCATCAGAATCTGCGGACTCATCAGAGCTTCCGATGGAGTCGATGGCTGCTTTTGTATGATCTACATAAAGCTGCTCAACTGCCTCGATACGTCCAAGTCCTGCAATCTGAGTATCAACATTCTCGAAGTCTCCGGATGCTACAAACTGGCTCTTCCAGGAATCCTCATCGTCACCAGCCATATCGTTGTTAGCGTGGTCACCGGCAACAACCATCAGCGGACGAAGAACAACGTTCTTGTATCCTGCTTCTTTAACCTTCTCGATAACTTTATCGCAGGCTGTGTCTTCCGGCTCACCCTCTACAGTACCAATGAAAGCGTTCTTGAATCCAAGGTCTTCCATCTGTGTCTGCATCTGATCGTATGTAACATTAGCTGTATGGGATGTACCATGTCCCATGAATACAAATGCTGTACCAGCCTCAGCTGCTGCATCCATGCTGTCAAATCCAGCCTCTTTGCATGCCTCATCTGTGATTGCCTGAGCAACGGCTTTCTTGTCGTCGTTGATTACAGTTGCATCATCTCCAACCTCACCGAGCATTGGCTCTGCGATAGCTACAGACTCAAATTTATCTTTATACTCGTTGACAGCTTCTGTCATCTCATCGTACTCTGCGCCATGCATCAGATGTGTAGGCTGTACAACCAGGTTCTTAACACCGTTTTCTACTGCACGGTCAAGTGCCTGCTGCATGTTGTCGATGTTCTCCTCATCTCTTGCCTCTACATGGTTGATGATGATCTGTGCTGTAAATGCTCTTCTTACAGACCAGTCCGGATATGCTGCTGCAAGGGCATCCTCGATTCCCTTGATATCCTGTGCACGGCTGTCGTTGAAGGAAGTACCAAAGCTTACAACAAGAAGCTCGTTCTCACCGATCTCATCCTGATTACGTGGATCGTCTTTGGAAGCGTCTCCTGTGTCACGTCCGAAGTAATCCGGATCAGCATTCTCGCCCTCTACCAGCTCTTTCTGAGCGTCTGTCAGAGCATCCCATGCTTCTTTGGCTGCCTTGCAGTCCTCATCTGTTGTGTCGTTTCTCTCCTGAACATAGATCTTATCGATGAGATCTGCTACATTGTCAGCTGCTTTCTGATCTTCGTCAGAAGCTTCTGTGGTATCAGCTGTATCCGCGCTCTCTTCTGTAGCGGAATCATCAGCTGCCATTGCAGTTGTAGCTACACCCATAGAACATGTCATGGAAACTGCGAGCATCAGAGCTAACATTGTTTTTCTTTTCATTTCTTATCGTCCTCTTTTCATGTATTTTCCGGTTAAACATGTATATGTACAAAAAAACGGCTGCTCTCTGCGGCCGTCTGTCTCTCACATAGGATTCTCTACGCAATACATACATAAAAAGAAGTTTTGTATTGTTATGGAGAATACAGATCCGTAAACCGCGAATCTTGGATCTCACAATAAGGCAGTTCTCCTGACTTGGTTCCACGCTGTTTTCCCTTCCCAGTTGCCCAGTGGTTATAAAAACAGCTCCCCTACACAGTGACGGTATCGTTCCGGATTCCCACCGGATTCTCTCTTTTTACACCCTTCTGGGTGTGACCTTATTGCTATAACATTTGTACATATTTAATTTAACATGGACACCTATTTTTTACCACAAAATATGGAAAATGTCAAGATTTCTGTCGGACTATTAACATTGTGTGGCCGAAATATTTCTGGCATATTTCGACAATTTTGGTTAAAAAAAGGCCCTTTTTTCCTCAGACAGTTTCTTTGCTGCTAAAATCTGTCCCTGAAAAAAGAACCTCTTAGTTTTTATTCTATATTATTTATTGAAGTACGCCTGCTCCAGATATCTTGCTACATAGATTCCGCTGGCAGATGCATGGGAAAGAGAATGTGTCACTCCGCTGCAGTCTCCGATAACAAAGAGACCTTTGTGGCAGGTTTCCAGATTCTCATCGATCTCAACTTCCATGTTGTAGAATTTAACCTCCACGCCATAAAGCAGAGTATCGTCATCTGCGGTTCCAGGTGCGATCTTGTCCAGGGCATAGATCATCTCGATGATGCCATCCAGGATACGTTTTGGCATAACAAGGCTTAAATCTCCCGGTGTTGCGGAAAGAGTCGGTGTTACAAAGCTCTCCTCGATACGTGCCTTTGTGCTTCGTCTTCCACGGATCAGATCTCCGAAACGCTGTACCATAACACCACCGCCAAGCATGTTGGAAAGTCTTGCGATGCTCTCACCGTATCCGTTGCTGTCGTGGAACGGCTCTGAGAAATGTTTGGATACCAGAAGGGCAAAGTTTGTATTGTTGGTGTGCTTTGCAGGATCTTCATAGCTGTGGCCGTTTACTGTGATGATACCGTTGGTGTTCTCATTAACAACAACACCCCTCGGGTTCATACAGAAGGTACGTACCATATCTTCAAACTTCTCTGTTCTGTAAACGATCTTACTCTCGTAAAGCTCATCAGTCAGACGGCTGAACACCTCTGCCGGAAGCTCCACACGGACACCGATATCCACACGGTTGGAAAGGGTTGGGATCTTAAGATCTGTACATACAGTCTCCATCCACTTACTTCCGCTTCGTCCTGCGGAGATGATACAGTAAGTTCCCTCGTAGCGCTCATCCCCTACAAGAACTGCGTAACCGTCTTCTGTTTTTTCTACTTTCTCAACGGATGCGTCAAAATAGAAATCCACATGATCTTTCATTTTCTCATAGAGATTCTGAAGGACCACATAGTTGATATCCGTTCCCAGATGACGAACCGATGCATCCAGAAGATGCAGGCCGTTCTGAAGGCAGAGCTTACGGATAACACTGTTTGTTGTGGAGTAAAGCTTGGTTCCCTCACCGCCGTGCATCAGGTTCAGTTTATCTACATACTCCATCAGCTCTGTTGCTGTATCCTTGCCAATATGCTGGTACAGAGTTCCGCCAAACTGGTTGGTGATATTATATTTTCCATCGGAGAAAGCACCTGCACCGCCAAATCCTTTCATGATTGCACAGGTTTTGCAGTGGATACAGGATTTTACTTTCTTGCCATCGATTGGACATTTTCTTTTTTCCAGCGGATGACCGGCTTCAAAAACCGCAATCTTTTTCTCCGGATCATTATTCATCAGTTCATAGGCCGCAAAAATTCCTCCAGGACCTGCACCTACGATCAATACGTCATATTTCATAAATAAAAACTCCTTATCATGTGTTGCCTGTTTTTCAAGTTTTGTTTTCGCACAAACCCTGTCTATTCTACAACAAGTGTATGTAAAAGTCACCTGTTTTTTTCGGTTTTTGAAAAATTTTTTTAATCCTTTCGAAACCTGCGGATCTTAACCTTTTTCCCATCTGTTTCCACGGTAATGGCACCTTTTTTCATGGTATATTCCACCTGACTTCCGGCAGTTTCCAGTCTCTCAACGGTCTCCGGCGACGGATGCCCGTAAGTATTGGTGGAAGAACAGGAAATGATCGCCACTTCCGGCTTTACTTTCTGAAGAAAAGCTTCTGTGGTCGAATACCGGGAGCCATGATGTCCCACTTTCAGGCAGTCCACATCCTTAAGTATTCCGGATGCCAGAAGCTTTTTCTCCGTATCTGCACCGATGTCTCCGGTAAAAAGCATCTGAAATGCCTTGAATGACAGTTCCATCACCACGGCTTCCTCGTTTACGTCTTTTCCTGTGGCATTTTTCTCCGGCCACAGAATGGAAAAAGTCACCTTGCCGCAATGCAGCTGATCTCCTTTTCTGGCTGTCACAACTTTGACCCCGGCTGCTTCTGCTGCCCTGGCAAGTTCCATCCAGGCATCCGGCTTTTCGGCCCAGGCAGGCAGGATAAGACATCCGGCCCGAATGGTTGTGAGACCTTTTCCCATGTATTCCAGAAGTTCCTTCACACCACTGATGTGATCCTGATCTGTGTGGGAAATAAAAATACCGTCCAGATAAGCGATTCCCTGACTTTTCAGCGCAGGCAGAAGGCAGTATCTTCCAAGGTCTGACTGGCTGCTGCTCCCTCCGTCAATCAGATAATGCCTGTTTTCCGGAGTTTCCACCAAAATGCCATCTCCCTGTCCCACATCCAGGCAGATTACCTTCAGTTTTCCAGATGGATGGTAACCCAGTACTAGGATCCCTGCTGTCAGTAAAACGCATGCCGCGATCCGGATCCTGTACGATTTTCGGCAGGCAGACGTCGTACCTTTTTCCGGCAGATCTGTTTTCGCACAGTCTGACTTTTTCTTCTGCACCTGATCTTTTACATACTGTCCTATAAACAGGACTGTAGCTAACATTCCATAATATACCAGGATCTGCCAGATCTCCGGCTCCCCTCCGATCCAGGTGCTCCACTTAAATTTTCCTGCCCAGGTACAGAGAAGTTCATACAAACGCAGCAGACCCCTGGCAGGAAAGATCACCATTTTTGCAGCAGACATGGAGAAAAATCCCAGGATCAAAGCTGCCATTCCACCGCCCAGCACCACTCCTACACTCGGGAGCACCAGAAGGTTCAGAAGAATTCCCGCAAGTGATATTTCCCCGAAAAACTTTAACATCACAGGCAGCGTCACCAGCTGGATCGCCACGGAGCCTGCCAGTGTTTTTGTCCATTTTTTCTCTGCCCCTGCAAGGGCACAGATTTTTTCCGCCGCAATACCAATTCCCAGAACGCAGCAAAAAGACAGAAGAAAGCCACTGTCCAGAAGATACGCCGGAGATTCCACCAGGATCATCATGGCGGTTACGGAAAGCGCACTCATCATGTCATAGATCCTTCCGGTGATCCTGGCGCCTGTGGCGATCAGAAACATGGTCACTGCCCGCATGGTGGAAATGCTTTCTCCGGTCATGATCCCGTACTGCAGCAACACCCCAAGAGAAAAGATCCCTGCAGGCCAGATCCCGAAACCAATCTTTTTCAGAAGATTATAAAGGCCCATTCCCAGAATGCTGATGTGAAGCCCGCTGATCGCCAGGATATGCACGATCCCGGCCAGCTGATAGCGCATCTTCACTTCCGGGTCCAGTTCCTGTTTATCACCAAGCATCATGGCGCAGAAAACCGGTGCCTCTTCTCCTGCTGACACTTTCAGGATCTGTCTGCATTTTTCTTTTACAGCAGAAAGTGTCTGTCTGTATCCGGAATAAGACATCGTTTTCTTTCGGAGCACAGCGTTCTTCATAAAATAATACATATGACGGCACGCATAATACTGACGGCTGTCAAAACCGCCCGGATTTGTGGGGCCTTCCACTTTTTTCAGGGTTCCTTTTACCAGGATCTGCATTCCCGGTTTCAGGTCCTCTTCTTTTTTAAAAAATACTCTTACATTTTCAATGGAAATTTTTTTTGACTGATAGATAAGATAAGTTTTTTTCAGATAAACAGACTGGGAGTATTCTGTATTTTCAAACTGTTCCACCTCCCCGCAGAT
>CAVEKJ010000048.1:0-10469 GCA_963616205.1 Prevotella sp. | reverse complement strand
AAAACTCGCTTTTCTGGCACTTACCTGAGTTAAAGATGACACTGTCACGGTCTGAGCCTTTGTTTAATTATCATTTTGTTTTTTTAACTTCCAATTAATTTTTTTCTCATGTCTCTACCCTCTATTCGTACACATAAATTATTTCTCTCATCACGATTTCTTCTGCACTGGCTTTTATATTATTCATCAATCTGACCCACTCCATCTGATCCTGTGTCTTTAATTTTTCAGTTATACCTTGTTTTTCTACCATCTGTTCCATAAGTATTTCCACCTGCTTTCTGGTTTCCTGATCAATCTGATTCAAGTGTTCCGTCAGTTTTCCAGACAATAACAAGTATTGATATTTTGCTGATCTGTGTTCTTTCAGGAACTGTTTTCGCAGCATTCCATATTTTCCATCCGGCATTCCATAATGACCATCTACAAATTCCTTAATTTCCTCTTTCAGAAATTCCGGAATTTCGATTGTCCGAAAAGACTGTTTTGTTTTTGGTTCTGTGATAATATCCTGCATTCCTGTCCGGTAATAAGTCTTATTGATACTAAGCTGATTCTTTTCAAAATTGATGTCAGCTTTTGTAATCGCAAGCAGCTCCCCGATCCTGCATCCAGTCCAGAACAGCATCTCAAACATAAGATAATATCGTGTTCCCGGCTCCATTGTCTGTATAAACTGTTTGTACTCGTCCAGTGTCCAGAAGTTCAAACTTCTCGAATCCGAATTTCCCATTCGTTTCACTTTCTTACATGGATTAACCGGTAAATCATAGATTTTAGTTGCATGTGTAAACAGACTGGTCAACTGATTCTGATTCATTCTCAGATAAGAATCTGAATAGCCTTTCTTCTGGATTTCATTCTGCCACTGAATAATCTGTGAAGCCTTGATCTCACTCATCATCTGATTTCCGAAGTATGGAACTATATGCAGTTGCATCATATATCTTTTATTTTTGATTGTCCGGTCTTTCAGGTCATTCTGTTTGTCTGAAAAATAAATCTCAATAAAATCGCTTAGTTTCATATCCATACTTTGCTCATTGCTTAACTTTTTGCTTCGTTCAAACTCCAATGCTTCTCGCTTTGTTTCAAATCCACGCTTTCTGCGTTTTTTCTTCTCACCCATAACATTTGTCTCAAACCACTGGGCTGTCCATTTTTTTGTGTCTTTTTCTCTGTAAGCCATATTGATTCTCCTTAATTTCCTGCTATTTCATAGCCATACATCTTTTTTGCCCAAAACGCCTTTGGTATTCTTCCTGCCATCGTAATATATCCCTGTGCAGCCAGTTCTTTATTCATAGCTTTCACCAGTTTATAGGCATGAGATTTTGAGCAGTTTAACTCCTGTGCCACTTCATCAGCACTCATCATATAATTGTAACTTGCCATTTTGCCTCCTCCTTTCCTCTCCAGGCAGCAAATACGTTTACTGTATTTTGTATCTGTACGATTTTCGTAAATTGATAATATCATGTATTTCGACCGTTGTCAATATTTCGTAAATGTATTTTTACGAACTTCATATGTTATTTTTTCTTTATTTTATTCCCGGTCTGTGCTATGATATTTTATAGATTTATGTTTTTCGTAATTTTGTAATATATGAAAAGGAGGATTCTATGGGTGACGGTAAAAATTTAAAGAAATATCTTGATGAAAAAGGCACAAATGTCCGTAAAATTGCAAAGGCAACCGGAATCAGTGCTACAACCTTATATTCAATTATTCAAAAGGATTCCAATATTCGATTTGATTTTGCTTTAAGACTTGCAAATGAATTGCAAATTGATGTAAATGAAATATGTTCTGCCAGTCCGTTTTCTGGCACAATTAAGGAAGAAGAGATTTATCCCACGCTTCCAGACGGTTTGAACGGAGCATTAGATGCAAGCCGTGTAAAGACTTACTTAAAAAATTCTATGTACCCACTGATGTATCTTTTCGGTAAGAACAGTATGCCTGATGTAGATAATCTGCTTACATCGTTCTATCAGCTTGATGATGAAGCCAGACAGGAAGTTGTGGAAACTATCCGTTTGAAGTTGCAATATCATCGTGATCCGGAACGTGCTGAACAGATCAAACAGATCAAAGGCTGGTAAAAAATTACTCCTGTGAATAGCAAACATTCGCAGGAGTTTCTTTTTGGGCACCGTTTTGGCACCGCTGATCTGATTTTTCAATTTTAAATTTATCTTTACTTACTCTTATTGATAAATTTTGCTTTAATCTCTGCATTGAAAATTCATAGATAATTTTGCTTTTAACATAACAGAAAAACCCCAGAAACCTTGAGTTTCTGGGGTATCTTACGTTTGGACACAATGTACCTTGCGGTACTCAATATATATTAATCAGTGATTACTCGATAACTGTAGCAACACGTCCTGATCCTACTGTACGTCCACCCTCGCGGATAGCGAATGTAAGACCCTGGCTCATAGCGATCGGATGGATCAGCTCGATTGTCATCTCGATGTTATCTCCAGGCATGCACATCTCTGTTCCCTCTGGAAGGTTGCAAACACCTGTTACGTCTGTTGTTCTGAAGTAGAACTGCGGACGATAGTTGTTGAAGAATGGTGTATGACGACCACCCTCGTCTTTAGTCAGAACGTAAACCTGAGCTGTGAATTTTGTATGGCATGTAAGTGTTCCTGGTTTAGCAAGAACCTGTCCACGCTCGATCTCGTTTCTCTGAACACCACGAAGAAGTGCTCCGATGTTATCACCAGCCTGAGCCTCATCAAGAAGTTTACGGAACATCTCGATACCAGTTACAACAACTTTACGAGTCTCTTCTTTGATACCAACGATCTCAACCTCATCAGATACGTGAAGAACACCAGCCTCAACTCTACCAGTTGCAACTGTACCACGTCCTGTGATGGAGAATACGTCCTCTACAGGCATTACGAACGGTTTATCTGTGTCACGCTGTGGGTCTGGAATGTAGCTGTCAACAGCATCCATAAGCTCCATGATCTTGTCGCCCCACTCGCTGCTCGGATCCTCAAGTGCTTTAAGAGCAGAACCCTGGATAACCGGGATGTCATCTCCTGGGAAGTCATACTCGGAAAGAAGCTCACGGATCTCCATCTCTACGAGCTCAAGAAGCTCTTCATCGTCTACCATATCACATTTGTTCATGAATACAACGATGTAAGGAACACCTACCTGACGGGAAAGAAGGATATGCTCTTTAGTCTGAGCCATAACACCATCAGTAGCAGCAACAACAAGGATAGCACCATCCATCTGAGCTGCACCTGTGATCATGTTCTTAACGTAGTCAGCATGTCCTGGGCAGTCAACGTGTGCATAGTGTCTATGCTCTGTCTCATACTCAACGTGTGCTGTAGAAATTGTGATACCACGCTCTCTTTCCTCTGGAGCTTTATCGATGTTAGCGAAATCTGTAGCTGTGTTTCCTGCTACTCTCTCAGACAGAACTTTTGTGATAGCTGCTGTTAAAGTTGTTTTACCATGGTCAACGTGTCCGATGGTACCAATGTTACAATGCGGTTTTGTTCTCTCAAACTTAGCCTTTGCCATTTTAAAATGTCCTCCTTAAAAAACTTGACTCTGTATTCAGAGCATTTTTTCAGATTTAAACTTGCTAACCTTGATTATATTGCAAACCAAGGTTATTTGCAAGCATTTTATTTATTTATAACGGATCAGTCTTTCTTAGAAAGAATCTTCTCCTGTACAGACTTCGGAACCTGCTCATATTTCTCGAAGAACATAGAGTAGTTACCACGTCCCTGTGTTCTGGAACGAAGGTCTGTAGCATATCCGAACATCTCGGAAAGCGGAACATATCCACGGATCATCTTACCGCCACCGATATCTTCCATACCCTCGATACGTCCACGACGGGAGTTGATATCACCGATAACGTCACCCATGTAATCCTCTGGTGTAGTAACTTCGACCTTCATGATTGGCTCAAGAAGAACCGGAGCTGCTTTCTGCATAGCATCCTTGAATGCAAGAGAACCTGCAATGTGGAATGCCATCTCAGAAGAATCGACTTCATGGTAAGAACCATCGTATACATTTGCATGTACACCAACTACCGGGAATCCTCCGAGGATACCAGCTTTCATAGCTTCCTCGATACCTTCGCCAACTGCCGGGATGTACTCCTTCGGAATAGCACCACCAACAACTGTGGACTCGAACTTGTACAGCTCTTCTCCGTTGGCATCCATAGGCTCGAATTTAACTTTACAGTGACCATACTGTCCACGACCACCAGACTGTTTAGCATACTTGCTGTCTACATCAACAGGTTTGGTGATTGTCTCTTTGTAAGCAACCTGAGGTGCACCAACGTTAGCCTCAACCTTGAACTCACGAAGAAGACGGTCAACGATGATATCCAGGTGAAGCTCACCCATACCAGCGATGATGGTCTGTCCTGTTTCCTGATCTGTATGAGCACGGAATGTCGGGTCCTCCTCAGCAAGCTTAGCAAGTGCCTCACCAAGTTTGCCCTGTCCAGCTTTTGTCTTAGGCTCGATAGCGAGCTCGATAACTGGCTCCGGGAACTCCATGGACTCAAGGATTACCGGATGCTGCTCGTCACAGATTGTATCACCTGTTGTAGTGAATTTGAATCCGATTGCTGCAGCGATATCACCGGAGTAAACCTTATCCAGCTCCATACGTTTGTTAGCGTGCATCTGAAGGATACGTCCAACACGCTCTTTTTTATCTTTTGTGGCATTCAGTACATAAGAACCGGAGTTCATTGTTCCTGAATAAACACGGAAATAAGCAAGTTTTCCTACGAATGGGTCAGTCATGATCTTGAATGCAAGAGCGGAGAACGGCTCATCATCAGATGAATGTCTCTCAACTTCGTTGCCGTCAAGGTCAACACCCTTGATAGCCGGGATATCTGTAGGAGCCGGCATGTACTCAAGGATTGCATCCAGAAGCTTCTGAACACCCTTGTTTCTGTAAGCGGAACCGCAGCAAACAGGTACTGCTGTACACTCACAGGTAGCTTTTCTGAGGACAGCTTTCAGTCTGTCTACAGAAGGCTCTTCTCCCTCAAGATACTCCATCATGAGGTCATCATCCAGCTCGCAGATCTTCTCGATCAGCTCTGTATGATAAAGTTCTGCATCTTCCTGCATATCCTCCGGAATATCAACGATGGAGATGTCATCACCCTTCTCATCATTGTAGATGTATGCTTTCATTTCGAAAAGATCGATGATTCCCTTGAAATCATCCTCTTTTCCGATTGGAAGCTGAAGGCAGATAGCGTTTTTACCAAGACGGGTCTTGATCTGCTCTACTGCATTGTAGAAGTTTGCACCAAGGATATCCATCTTGTTGATGAACGCCATACGAGGTACGTTGTAGGTATCAGCCTGACGCCATACGTTCTCTGACTGCGGCTCAACACCACCCTTAGCACAGAAAACACCAACAGCACCATCAAGTACACGAAGGGAACGCTCAACCTCAACAGTGAAGTCTACGTGTCCTGGTGTATCAATGATGTTGATACGATGCTCAAGAGCACCAGCCTTTGGTTTGCAGTTCTCTTCAAGAGTCCAGTGACATGTTGTAGCAGCGGATGTGATTGTGATACCACGCTCCTGCTCCTGCTCCATCCAGTCCATTGTTGCTGTACCTTCATGAGTATCACCGATCTTGTAGTTAACACCTGTATAATAAAGAATACGCTCTGTAAGAGTTGTTTTACCAGCATCGATATGCGCCATGATACCGATATTTCTGGTTCTCTCTAATGGATATTCTCTTCCTTCTTTTCCAGCCAATGAATTTTCCTCCTCGAATTAGAAGCGATAGTGAGCAAATGCTTTATTTGCCTCAGCCATCTTGTGCATGTCTTCTTTTCTCTTAACGGATGCACCTGTGTTGTTCATTGCGTCCAGAAGCTCATTAGCCAGTCTTTCTTCCATTGTCTTCTCGCCTCTCTTACGTGAGAACATTGTAAGCCAACGAAGAGCAAGTGCCTGACGTCTGTCTGCTCTTACCTCGATCGGAACCTGATAAGTAGCACCACCGATACGTCTTGCTTTTACCTCGAGAACTGGCATGATGTTGTTCATAGCCTCTTCAAATACTTCAATTGCTGGTTTACCAGCTTTTTCCTCTACTCTGGCAAATGCGCCGTATACAATTTTCTGAGCAACACCTTTCTTACCGTCTAACATGATGTTATTGATAAGTTTGGTAACCACTTTGTTATTGTACATCGGGTCAGCCAGAACGTCTCTTTTCTGAGTATGTCCTTTACGTGGCACGTTACTTCCCTCCTTAATCATATTGATTATATCATCGGTACTCACGCAGTAAAACTATTGCATGTTCGCACTGGTAAGGTCCTATATTTAACCCGCAACCGACAGGGTATATGGAATACCGTACAAATCCTTATAGTCTTCCGCTGTAATACATTAGATGAATAATATCTTTGTAATCCTCCTGATTATCTGCAATCAGGAAGCGGCGTAGATTTCTGATCTACTTGAATTATTTTTTAACTTTAGGTCTCTTAGCTCCGTATTTGGAACGAGCCTGTTTTCTGTTAGCGACACCTGCGGTATCAAGAGTACCTCTGATGATGTGGTATCTTGTACCAGGTAAGTCCTTAACTCTTCCTCCACGGATAAGAACAACGCTATGCTCCTGAAGGTTGTGACCCTCTCCTGGAATATAACTTGTTACCTCGATACCGTTGGAAAGACGAACTCTGGCGATCTTTCTAAGAGCTGAGTTAGGCTTTTTAGGAGTAGCTGTTTTAACAGCAGTACAAACACCACGTTTCTGTGGAGCAGCCTGATCAACTGCTTTCTTTCTTAAAGAGTTGTATGTTTTCTGCAGAGCCGGTGCTGTGGATTTCTTAACAGCTGTCTGACGGCCCTTTCTTACTAACTGGTTGAATGTTGGCATTCCATTTCACCTCCCGATTTATTTCTCCATGGGCTTTCCCATGGGGCCTTGCGGTTGCTATTTACAAATTACGGCATGCGAAAATATAACGTTTCATTCGCACGCTTGCTCATTATAGACCGTAAATATGCGGCTTGTCAAGGTGTTTTACAAAGAATTTTTGCTGATTTTACAGGGGTTTTGCCCTGATTTCCTGATAGATGTCACAACACGTCGAAAATGCAGGTTTTACTTCCATGGCCTGGCTTTTTCTGTCCACCCATGTTCCTTCCAGTAAACTGCGTCCACTTCGTTCCAGCCGCTTTTTACAAGCTTACGCACTACCTGGAAAAAAGCTCTCGTCTTCAGCCCCGGTTTTACATGGCCATGATTTTTCCGGATCTTTTCTGCCAGCTTATCTGTGGCTTTCTCGATCTCCGCCATCTTTTTCGGAGAGATCGCTTTGTAATTGATCGCGTGAACTGCGGTACCGTACCTGTATATCTTTCCCATTCCCCAGAAAAACATACTGTCTGCCATATCTTTATTGGTAGATTTTGTTCCGGCACCTGCTGCCGTGGAAATACAGACTCCCTGTTTAAAAAACATCTCCGGGTTTGGCCTGTGCAGCATCCACCGGTAGCCATAATGATCCAGCCAGGCTTTCATGGAACCTGTGCAGTGGTACACATACACCGGGCTTGTGAGGATGATCACATCCGCACTGTCTATGGCATCGGTCAGCGGCTTCAGTTCTTTATAATATGGGCAAAGTTTTTCATCTTTTACAATACACTGATTGCACCCAATACAGAAATGCCCGAAATCTTTTGGCAGAAAAAACTCTGTCACTTCTCCGCCCAGCTTATCTGCCAGCATCTTTCCTATATGATAGGTAGAACCTTTGTGGTTCTGTCCGTTTATCATTGCGATTTTCATATTCTATACTCCCCCATTCTCTTTTTTATATATCAACGTATGTCATTTGCCAGTTCCTGTGTTTCCAGTTCAGGCGGATATTTTTTCCTGCGGGTATACCAGATCATTCCCAGCATCCCCACTATTAATATAGAAAGAACTGCTCCCTCTTTCAACCCCGGAGTCTGATATTTCATGGTAATTGTATGTGACCCGGCCGAAAGCTTCACACCGGTAAGTCCCTGAATGCTTTTTGCATCGGCCTTTTTCCCGTCTACATAAATCTGCATATCCGGATCGTAAAAGCTGCTGAGAAGAAGGATTCCGTCCTGCTTTACAGAGATGCTTCCTTTTCCATCATTCAGATCCATCTGCTGCGAAGAAAGCGTCCCGTAGATCGCATCCAGTTCGGATTCCTGATAAGTCCCAAGGACTGCTTCCTGCATTCCGGACTCTGCTGTCACGTGCACAATGGTGTCTGTATCATAAGTGCCAAGATCCAGAAAATTATTATTCCAGTAATCGGATTTCTGCTCCTGCCCGTTGATCGTTACCGTTTCGGGTTCTGTTCCCGGGATATAAAGATATCCATGCTCTCCTTTTTTCAGTGAAATATCAAAATCCGCCGTTCCGGACCATGTCGTTCCAGAAGTCACTGTCTGCATTTTATACAGCCTTTTTCCCACAATGCCGCTGAGCAGCCGGTTCTGCACCTCAAGAGGATCTGTCCCTTCCATCGCATAGTCCAGCACAGAATCACTGACCATGTACCCGGCTTTCAGCGCCCGTGGATTCTCGTAGAGATCAAAAGACTGGCTTTCTCCGATCTTTTTATACGCAGTATGAAGAGTTCTCGTATTCCTGCAAAACAGATACCGGATTCCCAGAAGCATATCCATTACTTCCGTAGCTCCCGCATACTGAAAACGATTCTCCAGATTTTCAAATCCCATGTTTTTTACAAAATTCCACATTTCTTCTGTATCGGTGGAGGAATACATGGACATTCCGTTCAGCTGATACAGCATCTCTTCATTTCGCACAAGAGGATTCACAATAGCCGTCCGATAATCCACCTGATCCACATTGGCAGACTCCAGTAATCCACAAACCTCCTGCTCACTTTCCACATAGATATCACGGTTAGCGGTTCCATTGTCCGTAATACTTGCAATTCCGTGGATTCCCGTCTCTGCCAGGATCATCACAGCCAGCATCAGACTTCCCAGTTTTCTGATTTCCACACAGCAGAAAGAATGTCCTGCCAGTTTTCCACAGAGACAGCGCTCCATCCACATAACCAGAAACAATGCCGCAAGAACTCCGGCTGTAAGCAGAAGTCCCTGGATATTTCCACTTTTGATACCAACAACGATACAGAATCCCTCTGCTGCGATCATTCCGGCAAAAATTCTCTTTGTGCTTTCATTTTCCACATTTCCCCATGCATCACAGGACATTTTTAACAGCAGAAATATAAGGATAAACACAAAACGATTGGGGATTCCCACCGGTTTGTGCAATCCGTGGAAAAGCAGGTTCAGTGCTGTGATATGAATTCCGGCAAAATATAAAACGATCAATATTCCCGTCACGATCTTTTCTGCTGCACGTATCTCTTTATTCAGGAAATAGATTCCTGCAAAAAGCAGCACTGCACAGCCGCAGTAAAGATTCACATCTCCCTGCTCACCGGATTTCACAAAGGCCAGGGAATCTTCCATCAATGCACCCAGCTGCTTCCAGATATCCCCGTAAACGCCCGCAAAGCCTGTTCCTGCTTCCCCGGCAGCCGCAGTTCTGGATACTGCCATAACTCCCGGGATCAGTGTGATTCCAGCAAGCCCGGCTCCTGCCACAGATGCGCCGGCAAATTTCAGAATCGAAAAATACACTTTTTCCGGGCGCTGATCTGGTTTTGCTGCGATCAGCTCTGCCAGATAATAAAGGCCTGCAAAGGTGCACAGCATAAAACCCATGTAGTAACTTGTGAGTATGCAGTACCCCAATACCAGACAATATACCATCCATTTTCCGGTGTGTACCAGTCGTTCAATAAGATATGCCAGAACCGGAAGAAGCATGATACAGTCCAGCCACATCACATTGCTGTAATACCCGATAATAAAATTGGACAATGCATACATACAGCCAAGAGAAACTGCCATACTTCCTCTGCCCGGATATTTTTTCCCGGAGTACCATGCCATGGACACGCTGCAAAGCCCTGCCTTGACCAGGATCACGGCTGTGACCGCCTCGTTTACATACATAAATTTCATAAACAGCAGCACAAGAAGGCTGAACGGGCTGCAAAGATAATAGCAGAACAGTCCGTAAAAATTATATCCCATAGCATGCGTGGACCAGGTCCAGCCTGTGCCTTTTCCCAGCTGGTTTAAAAGTTCTTTATAAAAAGCTGTATACTGGTGAACGCCATCTACCACAAGTGCCGAGTTTTCTCCGAAGGGGTAGACTCCCTTCAGTGCAAAACCCGCTGTAAAAATCATCACAGGAAACAGAAATGCCAGGATATAAATCCATGCTCCGTTTCCCAGTTTTTCATTTCTTTTTGCATTTTTTCTGTTTGTTGATCTCATCGTATTTCCTCGTCTGTCTGTAGC